>JAJYMZ010000186.1 GCA_021786615.1 Acidobacteriota bacterium | reverse complement strand
CACGACCATGTTCGCGGGCGCCACGCTCCACATCCCCCCTGCCGCGGTACCGGGCGTCTATACCGCCACCATCACCAGGGTCAGGCTCCGGGATAACACCAATGGGAGGACTTCACGGCCGCGGGTCTCGTTCACCATGACCGTGACCATCCTCCAGCCCATGACCCTCACGGTGCTCAGGAACCTGAATTTCGGTTTGGCGGCGGTCCAGGGGGCTGTGGGCAATTGTGTGGTTGCGCCCACCAGCGCCAGGTCTGCCACGGGCGGGGTGAAGCTGGTGACGGGCGTGCCGGTGGCCCAGTCCGCCCAGGTGCGGGCTGACGGTCCAGCGGGTTTCGCGTTCTCGCTCACCTTCACGCCAGGAACCATGACTGGCCCCGGCACCAACATCACCGTGGATACCTTCACCCACGATTCCACGCTGCTGCTGGATGGCGCCGGGCAGAACACCTTCAACGTGGGCGCGACCGCGCACCTCAATTTCCCCCAGGTCGCCGGCACCTACACCGGCTCGTTCACTATCACCGCTTCCATTCCCTGAGGTTCGCCATGCCCATCCAGTTTGAACGCCCACCGCCCCGGATGCCCCGGCCCCCCGGATCTCCCGGAGCGTCCCCCGCGTCCCTCTTTCACAACCTCACTTCAAGGAGCACACCATGAACCGATTTCTCAAACTGAGTGTCATCGCTTTAGGATTGGCGGCCCTTCCGGCCTTCAGCCAAACCAACCCCGCGACCATCGCCACCTCCATCAAGATCATCAATCCGATCTTGTTCACGCCCACCGCCACCCTCAATTTCGGCACCGTGGCGCCCAGCAGCAACGGCAGCTCCAATACCTTCACCATCACCGCTCCCACCAGCGCCCGTGCCATGGCTGGCGCCGGTAACGGCACGGCTGTCACGGATGGTGGCAATACCCCGACGGTCGGTGCCGCCACCATGACTTCCGAGGGAGGGTATCCGCTGAATCTTGCTGTCAGCGCACTCTCGTCTGGCGCACTCTTCCTCTCGCTAGCCAACCTGACGGTGAGCATCAACGGCGCCGCCCAGGTGAGCTTCCCGGTTGCGACTTTCACGCCCGGCGCGGGTTCGCCAGTGTCCACGACGCTTCAATTCGGTGGGGACATGACCGTCAACAGCGGCGCGACTGCTGGAACCTATCCAGGTTCCTTCGTCCTGACCGGCACGTACAACTAACCGAATTCGATGATGGGGGCCCGGGCATCCGGGCCGACTGATATGTATCCGGGGGGACCGCCTGCTCACTATCGCTCGCTACGTCCCCCCGGACCCCCACCCCCTGGCCGGGGGGCCCGCCCACGGGGTTTTATCTGCTTGGTGCTTATGTTTCCACTGATTCTGCTCTTCACTTTGGGATCCACACCATCGCCGTCCGCCGCGATGGCAGGGGAAGCGCGGGCCCAAACTGCCACACCTGAAACGGCCCAGAAGACCCCCGAGAAGCCATCCGCGAAGTACGACGCGGGCTTCGCGGACATCTTCCTCACCGCGCGCCGCGTGGTGCTGGAGGGTGGCAAGCGGACCGAGGGCGTGACCCTCATGAACGCCAGCCATAACCGCAACACCTATCGCGTGGTCATCAACTACCGGGACATGTTGGAGGACGGGAGTCTCACAGAGCGCAACGAGGCCAAGGCCGGCGAGACACGCTGGCAGGACCTCCTCCGCTATTCCCCCCGCCAGTTCGTCCTGGAAGCCGGCGATTCCCAGCTGGTGAGGCTTTCCTTCAACCCGAAGGCGAGTCTGCCGGATGGTGAGTACCGCTACTTCATCAATTTCCAGCTGCTCCCCCACATTCCCGAGCCCACGCCGTCCTCCCGGGACAAGGCCCAGGGCATCACGTTGCAAGTGCTGCCGACCTACGCGCTGGCGATCCCCGTGATCTACCGCAAGGGACGGCTGGAGGCCAAGGCAACACTCGGTGAGCCCAGCTTCCAGCCAGCTGCGGGCGGCCAGGGGCCCCAGCTCCGCGTGAAGCTTTCCCGGGCGGGAACAGCCTCGACCTATGGCCAGGTGCGAGTCGTCTTCACGCCGGAATCCGGCGCTGAAGAGGAGGTGGCGCTGCAAAAGGGCCTGGCCGTCTACGCTGAAAATGATTTTCGCTGGGTGACCCTGGATCTGCGCAGTCCCTCCAATCGAGCCTTCAAGAACGGGCATTTGAAAGTGAGCTACACGCCCGATGGGCGCAAGCATCCCGAATCTCAAATCGAGATTCGAGTTCCATGATTCTTGCTGAGCGGCGCAAACACCATGCTCTGGGCACACTGAGCCTGGTGCTGGCAGCGTCCTTGAGCCTTCACGGAAAAGGGAGTCCCGGAAGCGGGTCGTCCCCGGCGGGGCCTGATCCCAGGGTGGCTGAATCAACGGCAGGGGCGCGAACCGCTGCCGTCGCGGCCCTGGGTTTCAGCCCCGCTGTTTCTGCGTCAGCGATGATGTCACCCCCTTTCGCGGCCTTCGCGATCATCGCCAGGCCGGAGGAAGAACTGCTGCTGTATGCGGTACGCCTGAATGGCACGTCCCTCACGGACAACCTGGCGGCCTATCCGCTGCCCGGCGGACTGGTGGTGCCTCTCGGCGAAATGGTCCGCCTGCTGGAACTGCCCATTCAGGTGGACGCGCGGAGGGGGCTCGCCGCGGGGACCTTTCTGCGGCCTGACCGCATCTTCCGCCTGGACGTGGCGCGCGGCGTGGCCTTCGTGAACGGGAGGGAACTGCCCTACCCGCGAACCCAGGTGGAAGTCCATGTGGACGACATCTACGTGGACACACGGCTCCTGGAACAGTGGTTCAGCCTGGTCATCAAGCGGGACGATCAGGCGGCCATGCTGGACCTGGAAAGCCGCGAGACGCTGCCGGTGGAAGCCCGGTGGTTGCGGGAGGGCAGGCTCCTTAGGCCCATCGCCAAGGGGGAAGATCAATACAAGGGCTACCAGAAACTGAAAGATCCCTATCACTGCGTGGACATCCCTTGGCTGGACCAAACTCTGCAGCTTCAGTACCGCTCCAAGTCTGGCCCCGGCCAACCCTCTGTCCTGCCTCAGGGACAGACTTACCTGGGCGGAGACCTGTTGTGGTTGAGCGCCCAGGGCTACGCCAGTTTCCAGAACCCCGGCGGGTTGAAGGAATCACGCCTCACCCTGGGCCGCACGGACCCGGATGGGGAACTGCTGGGGCCGCTGCACGCCAGGCAGTTCCAGGTGGGAGACACCGTGGTTCCAGGCGTGGGTCTGACCTCGTCCACCGGAATCGGCACCGGTTTTCTGGTGACCAATTTCAGTGCCGACTACCGGGCCAACCAGGAGAAACGCTCCTTCGTGGGGGAACTGGCCCCGGGCTGGCAAGTGGAGATCTACCAGAACGGAGCCCTCCTTGGATTCCAGACCAGCCGCGCCGATGGACGCTATGAATTCCTGGATGTCCCGATCCAGTTCGGGGCCAATGATTTTCGCCTGGTCTTTTACGGGCCCGCGGGCGAGCGAAGAGAAGAGGTCACCCGGGCGAACTTGCTGGATCAGCGAACGCCAGTGGGGGAATTCCGCTACCGCCTGTCCGGCGTGGATTCCAAGAACAATACCCGCCGGGGCAGCGGGGAATTCGAGTTCGGACTCTCCAGGCATTGGGTCCTGCAAGCCAGCACCCAGGCCTTGGACATGGTGGGCATTGACCGGAAGCCCGAACTCACAAGCACGGAAACCTATACCCACACCTATGTGCAGGGCGGGCTCAAAGGCTACTGGGACCAGGCCATCGGCCACCTTTCCTTCGCCAGGGACAACCGCACATCCGGCAACGCTTTCGAAGTGGGGGTCAAGACCGGATTCTCGGGGCAGGTCCTCAGTTTCAGTCACGCGCAGATGCGGGATTTCGCCAGCGAGATCTTCCTGCCGCAGTACGGCCCCATCAAGAGCCGCAGTCAATTGAGCCTTTTCGGAAGCCTCTCCAGCCTGAGCCGCCCCTGGGGGAGCTACCAGCTGGATGTGCGCCATGACGTGCTGGAGCGCGGAGGGTCTTACGATCTGATCGGAAACCGCCTGTCCATGAATGCGGCAGGCATGTCCTTTTCCAATGGGATCACGTGGTACCGGTTCAACAACGTAGCGTCCAATTCAAGCAATCTCGTGACCGGCAACTTCCTGGCCAGTCGCCCTTTCGGGGACTGGTCTTTGCGCGGCCAGGCGAACTATTCCATCAATGGAGTCCGGAAACTCACGGACGTGGCGGTCTTCATGGACACGTTC
>JAJYMZ010000243.1 GCA_021786615.1 Acidobacteriota bacterium | reverse complement strand
ATTTGTATTCTTGACTGGTGACCGCCGTCAGGGCCGTGTTCATGGCTCAGGTCCGACCTTTCCGATCGAGGAGGAGGAGCCTCCCGAACCTTCCCATTGTGAAATCTTGACTGGAATTGTCAACAATAAAAACCTCAGCGGGGGTTGGACTTGTGACCTGGGTGAAAGGTTACGCGTGGGCCATCTTCAGGCCCTGGCAGCAGATGTTTCTTCCAGATCCTTGATGAGTGCTTCCATCTGCTTCCGAACGCCCTTGGCCTGCTCTTCGTTGAGGTCGCCAGGATCCGCCTGTTGGCCCTCTTTCAGGAGGAAGAGCGCCTCGCTGGTTTCCCCAAGGGCTCCCAGCGCCGCGCCCAGCTGGAAGTGATTGATCAGGGTGGGCTCTTTTTCCAGCAGCGGGTCCAGCAGTTCCACCACTTCCTGAGGTTTGTGCATGGCCAGCAGGTATTGGCCCAGGAGCGTGCGGGCGCGGGTTTCCATCCCCGGCAGGGGGTGGGCATGCAGGCGCCGGACTTCGGCCAGGTCGGCCTCGGTCACCTGCAAGCGCAACAGCCGATGGGCCTGGGCCATGAGCGCTGCTTCCCAGGCCCCGCTGCTCTTGGGATGGGCATTCAGGAAAGCCTGGATCGCTCCCATCAACTCCTTTTGCGCCTCGGTCTTCATCAAATGGTTCAACACCAGCCGCAGAGCCAGGAAACAAAGCCGGGGATGGCGGTTGGAACGGGCGAAGGCCAGGGCTTTGGGGAGGTTTTTTTCGGGGTCTTCATGGAATGCGCATTCCAGTTCCATCAATTCCAGCCGCTCGCTCTTGCCCTTGCGATGGGCCTTGCGAAGCCAGATCACCGCTTCACCGAAATTGCCCTCATCCATCCAGGATTGGGCCTCGTCCAGCAGGGCCACGGTCTTGGCTGGACCGCCCCGGGCAGTCCGCAGTTGCGCAGGGGATTCGGCATCCAGCAGTAACAGCAATTCTGGATCCCCGGGGTTCTGGGTGAGCAATTCCTGGAGGATCGTGAAGGCCTTGGGGCGCTCGTCGCCCTGGATATAGGCTTCCGCCAGCATCCGGCGGATGGGCAGTTCGCCGGGAAGAAAACCCGAGGCCTCTTTGAGGATCGGAATGGCGATGAGCGACTCGCCCCGCGCCAGGGATCTTTCTCCCAGCAAGGCCAGCGTATGGCCATCTTTCTGCAGATTCACGGCCTCCTGGGCGCATTCCAGCGCGCCCTGGAGATCCTCTTCGTCCAGCAAGAGGCCGGCCAGGCGTTCGCGAGGTTCAACTTCTTCAGGATGGAGATCCGACGCTTTGCGCAAGGCCTCTATGGCTTCATCCGCGCGTTCGGGAAGCTCCGCCAGCAGTTTCGCCAGCAGCATCCAGCCTTCGAAGTGGCGGGGGCTCAGGCTCACCACCTTCCGGGCCAGGGACTCGGCTTCATCCGCGTCATTGGCCATGTCCATGAGCGATGCGACGGTGAAGATCAGCTCGTAGTTTTTCGGGTCCAGCTGAAGGGCTTGCTGGAGCCGGGCGGCGGCGAGGGGAAGCTGGGAACTATCCAACAGGGCGGATGTTTCCAGCAGGGCCCTGCGCAACTGGGATAGGGAGCGGGGCTTGGCGATGGGCAGGATGCGGGCCCGGTACCGGGTGAAGAGCTCGCGGGCTTCGATCAGGTGAAGGTTGTCTTCCACCAGATGTTCCCAGCGATCCGAGAAGGTCGCCGCGTTGAGCTGGCCGCGCTGATCCATCTCCTGGACCAGCGCCATCAGGCCGTTGCGCAGCATGACCTCGGCACGCTCTAGCTTGCCCATCTGGTCGGAGACGGTCTCCAGATACGTCTCCACGCGGCGCAGGGTTTCTTCCAGGCCTGTGATGCGTTCCAGCAGGTGCTCGTCGAGATCTTCTTCCTCATCTTCATCCGGTGAGGCCGAAGCTTCTTCCCAGCTCTGGTCGCCGGACACGATGAGCAGCCGTGTGCCGCATTTGACGCAGGTCTCCCGATCGCCGGGATTCCAGGTGAGGCAGTTCTGGCAGTAGGAGCCGGGCAGGTCAGCATTCATGGAACCAGGATAGCTGGCCCCGTCATGAACGAGGGGGACCGCCTGCTCGCTTCGCTCACGATGTCCCCCTCGTGCTCCCCACGTGGTGACCGGGCAAAGCCCGGACACCACGTCGGCCCGCTGGCCAAAAGGGAACTCATCCGGGATGATGTATCAGATGCTTGAAACCTGGCTCAACCAACCTCACGCCGCGCCCTGGCTGCTCATCATGTGGGTGGCGGGGGTGTTGGGCTCCATGGGCCACTGCGCGGGGATGTGCGGTCCCATCGTCGCCAGTTTTGGCGTGGCCCAAGCAAAGCGCGGGGGGCGGGCCTGGCCCAGGCATTTGCTGTTCCAGTTGGGCCGCATCTCGACCTATGCGCTGCTTGGTGCTCTGATCGGCTTCGTGGGCGGTTTCGCGCGATTGCAGACCGTCCAGGACATGCACGAGTGCTGCCGCCCCGCTGGCCAGGCCCTGGTGGCCGCCCAAGCTTGGCCCTGGCAGATCTACGTGAAGCTCGGCATCGGGTTCCTGATGCTGCTGCTGGGGTTGTTCATGCTGCTGGGACGCCGCGCGGATGCCTTGATGGAATTTCCCCTGCCGCGCTTTCTTTCCGATCTGCTGAGCAAGGGCCTGAAATTTGCCGGCACGCCTTATCTGCTTGGAATGATGTGGGGATTCATCCCTTGCGGTCTTGTTTATCTCATGCTGCTGAAAAGTCTCGACGCCGGATCCTGGCGCATGGGCGCGGCGGGCATGGCGGCCTTTGGATTCGGGAATCTGCCCTTGCTCATGGGCTTGGGCCTGGTGAGCACCCGGCTTGGCCTAGCCTGGAAAAATCGCCTGCTAAGAATGGGCGGAGCCCTTGTGGCGGGAATGGGTGGATATATCCTCTATCAGGCCGTGATGTTGTTGCGGCTGCAATTCCAGGTTGGAGCGCCATGAACGAAGAGAAGCGGCACGAAGCGATGGAAGTGGTGGGCAAGGCCTACCAGCTCCACATGAAAGGCGAAGTGGACCAGGCCATCGAGCTCTATACGGAAAGCCTGGAAATTGAGCCCACGGCGGAAGCCTTTACCTTTCGCGGCTGGGCCCAGAGCTGCAACCACGACTTTAACGAGGCCATCGCCGATTGCCATCGTGCCATTGATCTGGATCCGGAATTCGGGAACCCCTACAACGACATCGGAGCTTACTGCCTGGAGATGGGCGAGCCCGAAGACGCCATCCCCTGGCTGAAGATGGCGCTGAAGGCCAAGCGCTACGAGAGCTACTGCTTCCCCCAGTTCAACCTTGGCCGCGCCTATGAAGGCCTGGGGCGGTTGGACCTCGCCCTGGAACGCTACCGATTGGCTTTGAAGGAGAATCCACGCTATCTGCAGGCCGCCAAGGCGCTGGAACGCGTGGCGCTGAAGCTCGCGTCCCCCTATCTCAGTTCCCAGGCGTGAAGGAATCCTTGATGAGTGATCCAAAATCCCTGCTGGGCGCTGCCCTGGGCAAGATTCCTTCGGGCCTGGCCATCGCCACGGCGCAGTATGGACCCCAGCGCACCGGATTCCTGGCATCCTGGTTCCAGCAGATCAGTTTCGACCCACCGCTGGTGATGGTCTGCGTGAAGGCGGGCCGCCCCATCGAATCCCTTCTCCAGCGCAGCGGTCATTTCGCGCTCAATCTGCTGGCGGAAGGTGATTTCGCCAGCCTCAAGCGCTATGGCAAAGGCTTCGAGCCAGACGTGGATCCCTGGGCTGAGACCCCCGATGATTTGCTGGAGGGGCAAGTAGCCCCGGTCTTCGCCAAGGGCTTCGCCTACCTGCTGCTGAAGCACATCCGCACGCTCGATGCCAGCGGGGACCACCTTATACACATCGGGGAAGCCGTCGGCGGCGACCTTCAAAATCCCGAATCCAAGCCCTACATCCACCTCCGGAAAGACGGGTTCGGGTACTGATGCGCCTCACCATCGCCCATAGTCCCGATAGTGACGATGCGTACATGATGGCGCCTTTGGCCTTGGGCTGGATGGATTCCGAAGGCTTCGAGATCGAGTTCGTCCGCAAGGACATCGAGCAGCTGAACCGGGAGGCCCTGGAAGCCCGTTATGAAGTGACGGCCATCAGTTTTGGCGCCTATCCGGAGCTGCGGGGCAAGTACGACCTTCTGACTGCGGGGTCCAGCATCCAGGATGGGACAGGGCCGCTGGTGGTTTCCCGGCGACCCATGAGTCCCGAGGACCTGGCCTCCGTGACCGTGGCCATCCCCGGCCTGCGCACATCGGCCTATCTCGCCATGCGGAAGTGGAGGGAGGGCTTGAACGTGGAATTGCTGCCCTTCGACCAGATCCTGCCAGCGGTGGCCGAAGGGAAATATGAGGCTGGACTTCTCATTCATGAAAGCCAGCTCATGTACCGGGATGCGGGCCTGAACCTGGTGGTGGATTTGGGGGCCTGGTGGAAGGCTGCCTACGATTTGCCTCTGCCCATGGGAGGCAACGCCATCCGATCGGATCTGCCCGACGATGTGAAACAGCGATTTGCGGTTCTCATGCGCAAGAGTGTCGAGATGGCCCAGGCCCGCCACTGGGAGAGCGTGGATTATGCGCAAAGTTTCGGCCGGGGCATGGACCGCGACATGGTGGGCCGCTATGTGAACGCCTGGGTGAATGAATTCACGGTGGATCCAGGGCCCCGGGGGCGGAGGGCAGTGGCGGCCTTGTTGGGATTGGAACCCACCTGGATACAAGGCTAAGCCCGCTCCTTCCAGGTTTTTTCCAGAACCTGAAGCATTGACGCATTTTATATAGCTAAGCCGTCGCGTCAAAATAACTTGAACATCACGCTGGTGCACCGGCATAAGTGGCCGTAGCAAAATAACCTGAACTGCACAGGTTATTTTGACACGGCCACTAACTATCTCTGGCCCGAAGCTTGCCATTGCACCTGGAGGTTCATTCCTGGGGTCAAATTCCTGACCTATGGCCATATTCTGAAGGGGTTCTCAGCGTGCCAGCTTTCTCTTTGAGCGGGTCCGGCGATGGTCTCCGCGCCCTAATTATCCATTGGCATATGAAGAATGTGCTAGGCTTGACGGAAGGATACCCCAAGTCTATCTATTGGTTGTCAGCGCAAGCCTTTTCCTTCAGGAACACCCCCAAGTTCAGAGGCATATATGCAGCCTAGGTATCGAAGTTTTCTCCCATGGGTTCCGCTGGCGGGGTTGGTCCTCTTCCTCGGTTGCAATAACGGCGGGGCAGGGGTCAGCAACGGGTCCAGCCTCCACAAGGGGAACGTAGCTCCCACGGCGGTCTTCACGAGTCCTGCGCCGGGCACCGCCCTGGTGCGTTATCAGCCCTATGCTTTCACCGCCACGGCCACGGACCCGGACATCGGAGATTCCATCACGAAATTCGAGTGGGATTTCGGGGACGGAACTTCTACCGTATTCACCACCCTCGGTTCCGTGACCCATGTTTTCAATAGTGCTGGAACAAGCGATTCAGGCACCGCCAATGTCCAGGTGCGGGCCTATGACAGCGCGAATCTGGCGGGTGCCTACGCCTCATTGAATGTGTCGGTCACCGCGGCGGATTCGCCCATCACGCCCACTTTCGAGTCCCCCGCGGGCGACCTGACGCTTCAGGCGGATGCCTCCGGCGGCGTCGTGCTCACGTACGTCATCAGGGTCGTCAGCACGTCCAGTGGAACCATTGGATTGTCCAACATCAATTTTGATCGTGGCGATTCACAATCATCCCTGGTCAGCTCCACAGCGGTTGGGGGCGGTCTCTACAATTTTGTCGTGAGGTACAACGGAGCCAGTTCCGCCGGAACGCGGGTGGCAAGTCCCACGGTCCAGGTCAGTGATTCCAATGGTGTCAGCAGCGCCCTGGTCGCGGGTCCTACCATCACCATTAACACTCTTTCCTCCACCAACCACCAACCCGTGATCGTCGTGACCAACCCGGCCACACCAACCTCCTCGGGCCTGACTTCCAAGCCTATTGATCTCGCGTTCACCATCACGGACCCCGATGCGGACGCGGTGACCTATTCCGTAGATTGGGGCGATGGAACACCCAATACCACCGCCACGACGTCCGGGGACACTTCTGCGGGCGTGGCCGTGGCCCTGACGCACACCTTCCCGGATTCCTTCACGTCCACGTCGCGTACGTCCACGATCTTGATCAACGCGACGGATGGCCGCACAAACAATGGAACGGCCCAGCAACAGACGCGAACCTTCACCATCACCTACAACGTCTATCCAACCGCCACCATCACCTCGCCTCAGGCCAGCGCCACACTGCCCTCCCCGGCGGCGCTTCCCAGCAATCCTTCCATTGGCTTGGTGAACCCTCCAGGCCCCAATGATCCGGACTTGGTGGTGATCCCATCCGGCGGGAAGGTGTCCTTCTCCGGTGTGAGCACGCCACCGGGGAGCGGAGAGGCGGTCACCTATTCCTGGACTTTCCAGGGGGGCGTGCCTGCCACGTCCACACAAGCCGATCCCGGTGAAGTGATCTTCACCGCCAATCCGGGGTCCATCACGCCCCTGCTGGCCACGCTCACCGTGACCGATGCCTTCAACCGGGTTTCCTCCGCTGGCCCTGGCGTGAACAAGAAGACCTACCAGAAGTGGATCATCGTGGATGGCCAGAACACGCAGACCTTTAAGCTGGCCTTCCTCTATCGCCTGAAAGCCGACAACAACGGAACCAGTTCTGTCGCGCCCGTGACCACCGCTGGCCACGGCCTGGGACAGATCGTGAGCATCTTCCAGGATGGCCTCACCAATACATATGTGGTTCAAGACCAGTCCAACCAGGCGCTGGTAAGCGTTCCTGTCCGGTCAAACCTGCCTTTTTACATCCAGATCCCTGCCTTCGCGCCGGAAAACATCAGCTATCTATTGAGGATCCCCAATGCCCCAACGGGACCATTCAGCGATCCTTCCCTTGGGACCACCCTCCTTTCCAATACCTCCACCTTTGGGTTTGAGAATGTGGCGCCACCTTTTAATCCCACATTGAGAATTGTGACCGCCCAGGGATTCGCTGCTGAGTCGCTCTCGGCGCCTCAGCGCAAGCTGAACGGTTATACGGATATGGTTCTTGGTACTTTGCCCGCGAACGAGCGTTGGCTGGACCGCCTCTCAGTTCCTGCGGATGATGTCACTGGGGCCATCCAATTTTCTCTGTCCAATAGCGCTGTTGGTCAGCTGAGTGGCATCTCTGCATACCAGCTTTTCGCCGAATGGCCCATGCAACTTCTGACCAGAGCAACCCAGGATCTGGCGGAGACGGTTCCTGATCCAACGGCCGCCGCTGGCAAGTCCACCGATTTGGGCTTCGTGCTTGATTACCCAAAGTATCAAGGGGACACCCAAGCCAGTGAAACCTTTGCGGCCTTCTCCATGCAGGCATTCCGCGTGCCTGGGGGGGGCGTGACGGACCCCTACCAGCTTTCCCCTGCCTGGCAGAGCCCCACGGCGGAACTCAATAACACGCGCTTAGACCCTCACGCGGGCTTGAATCCTGTCCCCGTGGATGCGGCGGTCCCCACGTTCTTCAACAACTTGATCAATTCCTCGCCGGGCGTGACGCCTCTTGCTGGTGGCATCAAGGATTTCCCCCTGCCTTACGATCCCAATGATCCCAATCGCATCCCCTTGATCGCTCCCACTACCCGCGGCTATGGGGGCATCCGGCAAGTCTTCAGTTATTCGGAATATCTCTGGTCCATCGTATGGGCCCGGCCCTTGGTTCTCAATAGCGCACGACCTAATTTTCCAACCACAATGTTCGCGCTATCGACCTTCCCCTATTTCCGCTATAGCAATCCCGCCGCCTGGCCCAAGGCTTCGGCTATCAGCCCAGACAACAGCGCCTTTGACCTGACGGTGCATGGCAGCGGTGTCTTCGATGGATCCGCTCCGGTGAGCTTAGCCCCTGCAGTTCCTTCCACCACTGGAGTCGGTCGCTTTTTCTGGACAGCCTTCACGCCCTTCTACGATGGAGATGCCAGTT
This sequence comes from Acidobacteriota bacterium, assembly GCA_021786615.1. Classification (GTDB taxonomy): domain Bacteria; phylum Acidobacteriota; class Holophagae; order Holophagales; family Holophagaceae; genus JANXPB01. The sequence continues at coordinate 15,279 of JAJYMZ010000243.1, read as the reverse complement.
CAGGCGCGGCCATTGCCCGTACCTGGCTAGCCGATGAGAGCACTAAGCAGCCTCCCCTCACGTTTGCGGGCAGTGCCACTGGCGATGCCACGGTGGCTCTGGGATTCATGACGCCCCAGGACACCATCGTGGATAAACGGGGACGCAATGCGAATGGGTCCCTCAACGGGAGCCTTCTTGGAGGCTACCGGGTCACTTGGTACAACCCCACCAAGGATGCGAGCAGCAACCCAGTGCCGCCCGACTTTTGGGTGGTGGAACTCAAGGATACAACTGGAACGAAGCACTTCATGCTGCCTGGCAACTATCCCGCGACCACTCAGAACGTGATTGATCTGATTATGACTGATGCTCGAACCTTCCTACCATCCGGGAATGCACCCACGGCTGGGCCTGTTCTCCCTGGGGACACGGTCGCCCCTGGTTATTGCTGGTTCGATATTCCAGTCGAACTCCGGCCCGCGCCTGGTGGTGTCACGCTGACAGTCTTTGCGGTCAAGTCCATACTCAAAAACAACCCGGTTAACAACCCGCCGACCGTAGTCGCCCGCGCTCTGAACCGCCCGGACTGGTTGGACGCCATTAAAACCGCCACCGCGAACATGAAGATGCTCACCTCCAGCGGGGCCGATCTTTCCTATGCCTATAAGATCCCTTTCAACTTTGCTTGGGATATTGTTGTGGCGAGTGGTCCTCAGACTTTGGTAGCACCCTGATTGCGTTTCCACGCTGATATAAAACGATTGGTCCATTTCCTGCTCACTGCTTTTTGACCGTCAAACATTTCTACCCGGAGGTCCCGTGAAGACCATCACTCTTTTGACCGTAGCCATGCTGGCAACGCCCCTGGCGGCACAGATGCCTGACCGCGGTGGCGAATCCCGAGTCCAATTCCACGGGGAATTGGTGCGCCCGCGCCAGATCCTGATTCCTCGGTCCGGCTTGAATGATCTCCAGGATCAGGCTGAAAACCAGATTGGTTTTGGCATTCGCCTTCTCGGGGAAATTCCAGGGACCAACAACTGGTACTACACCCTGGGGGGGAAGCTTGAATCCTCCTCGAAGTTCGCCAGCAAACCCTCCTCGGCGAACAGCAACACCGATACCACCGGAATCAAGTACAAATACTCCTACTGGACGGTCGGGGCTGGCTACATGTGGGACCTGGCGCCAGGCTTGAATCTGGGAGCCCACCTGGAAATCCGTGGCGAATCCCTGAATGCCAGCGGTGACTTGTACGCGGATCCGTTTCCCACCACCGCGCAGCGGATTGATTCCAGCGCGACTTATGTCAGGCCCTGGGGCCGCTTGAGTCTGGACTACGCCTTCAAGGCTTCAGGAACCTCACCCTTTATTGGTGTTGACGCAGCTGTGGCCATGCTCAAGACCGCTCAGGGTAACCCCCTGACCCCTACCTACTGGGATGAAAAGACCGTCAAATCCATGGCGCCCCAGGTGTCTTTCTCGGTCTACCTTGGTTTGAAGTTTTAAAAAAACGCACTCGCCACTTACGAGGACATGAACATGAAAAGGCTCCCATTCAACGGGAGCCTTTTCATGTCGCATGGATTCTTTTGATGGCCTTAGTTGGCGACAGTCATCTGCACCGTAGCGGTGAAGTCCGGAACCACCGCGCTGGGGCTCACCAGCCTGATTCGCACAGGATTCACCAGCGGTGTGGTGGAATTGCCAGGGAGCACCAAGCGGGCTGACTGGGCCGTGGAGGAACCATCGAAGGCGAAAGTCACGCCTGTGAAGAGGAAGCGGATTTCGATTCGGCTGCCCTCTGGGAGAGGGCCGTTGGAGCCCACTACCTTCAGGTCGTAGGCGGTGTCCTTGGTCAAGGTAAAGCGGGCGTAGGCCACTTCACCTTCGGAGACATTCGGATACGTTCCCTGGACTTGCACTGAATTGGCCATGCTGAAAGGAATGGTTCCAAGGGCTGCGTTGTTGGGATCGCTTCCCCAGTCGGTCACGAAGGTGTTCAGCGGAGGTGTCGTGGGCCGCGGCCAGGTGATCTGGAAAGGGGTGGTCAATTCAGTGAGCGCCGCATCGGTGAAAATGGTGGCCAGGTCCACGGGATCCGCGCCGGATTTGGCTTCCTTCAATCGCCCAATCTGCTGATAGAGGCTCGAAATATCTGTCCGGGTTGAAGGGGAGATCAGAGTGAAGAATCGCAACATCGCGGCTGGATTGATGGTGGCCCAGGTGGTGGTCGTGCCTGGGGAGACGATGCCGTTAGCCTTCAGGATCAGTTCCCATCCCAGCGCCCGGATATTGGGCGCGGAGTAGACCGTCTGCTTGGCGAGCGGCACGCCGGTTAGATTGCGCACATCCTGGATCTGGACCGTCCCACCGCTGGTGTCCGCCAGATAGGGGGATTTCAGCGCATTGGCCGCCATGAGCGGAGCCAGGCCCTCGATGATGGCCACATCAGGCATCAGGTCCAGGAGGGGGGCTGCTGGCGGGAAAAGGCTGGTCTGCCCTTGCAGGTAGAGAAAGTAGCGGCCCATGAGCGGGAAAAGGACACCTTCGTCCCAGGCGTCATCATTGGCCGCGGCTCCCCGCAGGGACCCGAAATAGTGGCCTGAGCCGCTATCGAAGGAAAGGGGATACTTGCTCTTGTCGAACTCAATAAAGCTGCCTTGGTTTTCAGATATACCTGGCCGGTAGTGCAGGTCCAGGACTGACAAGGTTGATGGGACCCCGAAGTAGAGGGAGCCGAACCCATAAATCGAATCTCCGATGGCGAAGGCTTTGCTGCCCGTGGCCGAGGACTCGGCGACAGCGGCGGTTGGCTGGGTCAAATTGGAAGGTGTGATCCACAGTTTGTCGGACACGCCCACGTCAAAATTCACCGTGGCATTGGCCGTGAATGCTGTCCCGGGCACGGGATTGTTGGCCGGGGCCGTTCCGTCCACGCCTTTCCGGACGGAATAGATGACTCGTTCGGATTGGGGAAGCGAGCTGTTGATGCCATTCGGGTCTGCGATGACTCGCGCATATTGGCCGGAAATCTGGAAGACGCTGATGACCTCGGCAAAAGTGTCAGCCCCTTGGGGCAAAGTGACGCTGTATGCACCTGTTGAATCGGTATAGGTCTGGGTGGGGATCCAGACCCGGGTCTTGGTGCCGTCGGGATTGGTTTCGTCCTTGGCCTGGTAGACCCTGATCTGTGCGCCACGCAGGGGCAATACCTTGAAATTGGCTGGATCGGTTTCGAGACCCGTGGGCATGCCATCGGCATCACTGACAAGCGGGATGCGCACATAGGTGACTTTTCCACTGACGGTGGCCGTGGCCGTCGTGGGAGTGGTACTGGTGCTTTTGGAGGAGGATTTGCAGGCCAGTGATAAGGTCAAGAATCCAGCAGCGCCAATGGCCACCAGGGCCGATACCATCCGCCTTGCACCCCGACCGAGGTGTCCAAACGCCATGTTGCCATCCTCATCAAAACCTAAAGGCTATCATGCATGCTGTATCCATCCTCACGATGAATGCCCAACATACCTGGGTTCTCCATGGAAGGAGAAAGTTCCCAATCCTGTCTGGCTAGCGGTGGGATTCCCCGATTTGCGCATTCATGGCCAGGACTTCAGCGGAGATCTCCTCTTCGTCATTGAGGAAAGGCAGAGGATTGCGCTGAGTACCATCGAGACGGAGTTCGAAGTGCAAGTGTGGCCCCGTGGCGTTGCCCGTGCGGCCCACTTCGGCGATCTTCTGGCCACGCCGCACCACATCGCCTACCTGTACGAGGTTGATCTTGTCGTGGCCATAATGCGTGACGACGCCGTTGCCATGATCAATGGTGATGAAATTCCCGTACTGGCGCTGCTTTCCAACCGCTATGACCTGACCATCCATGGCGGCAAAGACCGAAGTGCCCATGGGAGCGTTCAAATCCACACCCTTGTGGCGGCTGCGATAGCGAACCCTTTTTTTCTTGTGGTGGTTCTTGACACGGATGACTTTGGAGCGCATGCGTGGGCCCCAGGTGGAGCTGATGCTGCGGGTCTCCACCGGCCAGATGAGATCCAGATGTTCCCGGTCAGCGGGTGTGAATTCGGGGCTCCTCGGCATGCCCGCTTCGGAAGCGGCCGGTATTCCCGGCACAGGACGCAGTTCTGTGGCGAGATGATCGGGAGTATCCAGATCGCTCGTGGTCTCGCTATTCGAGGCTTCATGAGGGGGATTGGACGGCAGCATCCGTTCCAGATGGCTCAATCCCGTGGAAGGCAGGGACGGCGTGGCAGGCAGCACCGGGACCGAGACTCGAGCCAGCAATGGGGAGGTCAGGAACCGGTTTTTCCCAGCAGCCTCTCGGGTCGGGATGTCCAGGCGAAGGCTCATTCCAGGCTTCAGCTTGGCCAGTCGCACTTGGGGATTCAGGGCCGACAGTCTGGCCAAGCTCAGGCCGTTGGAACGGGCGATGCTGATGGCGGTTTCGCCCTTGCGGACGCGATGGATCAAAGGATGGGCAGGAGCGGCCGGAAGCAAGCCCGAAAGGGACGCAACCGCGAAGGTCAGAAGCAAATTTCGCATTTGGAGCCCTTGGACTGGGGAAACAGGCGAACCGGCTTCCAGTTATGGGGGTGCGAACTCCGAAGTGATCGCGTTGAGAAGTTTCAGACTACCTCGACAGGAAAGATGCGGCAAATGAAAATTGTTTTTAACAAGCTCCTCAGGCTTGGTCCTGCCAGGGGCAGCCAGGCAGGGAAGCCGTGACGGTCCCCCGACGCCCACCTTCCTTTAGCAGGAGCCGTACCGGACCCAAGGCCATGTTCTGCCCGGCGGCCTTGAGCATGTCGTAAAGCACCAGGAGTCCCCCGCACACTCCTGCCATGGCTTCCATCTCTACGCCCGTGCGGCCCTCAACGATGACCTCGACTTTCATCCACGCCGCGGAAGCGTCCCGGTCCCAGAAATGTTCGATGTTGATGCCATCCAGGATCAGGGGATGGGCCAGGGGGATTAGATCCGAAGTGCGCTTGACCCCATTCACCGCCCCGATGCGAGCCAGATTCCAGGGATCGCCTTTGGGAAGGGTGCCAGCCTCCAGCGCCCGTGCCTCGACAGCGCCAAGCACCAGGCAACCCGCCGCCACGGCTCGGCGTCGTGTGGGCGCCTTCCGGGATACATCCACCATGCGGGGATGGCCTTCGGGATCGAGATGGGTCAAGTCGGCAGATAGGCTCATAAGCTCAAAAGGATATCCCGCAACGCCGGAACATCCGAGGCGTAATACCGGGGCTGGTGGGGTGCCAGGGCCTCTCCCGAATACATGCCATAGCCCACCGCCAGACCCGGAACACCCGCCGCAGTGGCCATGTCCATATCGAAAGGCGTGTCGCCGATCATCACGCAATCGTCCGCCTTGCGGCACGTTCGTTCCAGGATCTGATGGAGACTTTCAGGATGAGGCTTGGTGTTCTCTACCTCGTCGGGGGTGACGATGGGGTCGAACCAGTCCCACCAGCCCAAGCGCGCCATGGTGGGTTTTAGGCCGTGATTGCGCTTGGAGGTGGCGATGGCCATGGGCCGGCCCTGGTCATGCAGCTCGCTGATGAGCTCGGGAATGCCGTCGAAGGCCCGGATCAGGGGCTCGTGGCCTTGATGGTCGAAGGTCCGGTAGGCCGCGAGCACTATTTCATAAGTCAGCGTCGCATCCAGCGGGAAGGTCCGGCGGATGCCTTCCTCTACGGGCAGGCCGACGTACTTCAGCCATTCTTCACGAAGCGCCAGGGGAAGGCCCAAGCGTTCTAGCGTGTGGACCATGCCTGCTTCGATGACGGGTTTTGAATCCACCAGGGTGCCGTCGAAATCAAAGATGAATAGTTTCATTGGGCCAATTTCCTTTTCCGTCTATGCGATTTGTTCTTCTTCACTGGGCAGCGGTTCGGCCTCGGTCCCGAACACACCTTCCCATTTGGCGATGACCACCGAAGCAAGACCGTTGCCGATGACGTTGATGGTGGTGCGGGCCATGTCCATGATTTCATCCACCGCCAGCAGCATGGCGATGCCCGCTTCGCCCGGAAGCCCAAAGCTGGCGCAGGTCCCGGCGATGATGACCAGCGTGGCCCGGGGTACGCCCGCCACGCCTTTGGACGTGAGCATGAAGGTGAAGACCATGGCGATCTGCTGCCAAAGGCTCATGTGGATGTGCGCGGCCTGGGCGATGGTGAGACTCGCCAGCACGAGATAGAGCGTCGAGCCGTCGAGATTGAAGCTGTAGCCCGTGGGGATGACGAAGCTGGCCACGCGGCGGGGCACGCCGAAACGCACGGTCTCTTCCAATAATTTTGGCAGCGCCGCTTCGCTGCTGGCGGTGGAGAAGGCCGTCAGGGCTGGTTCCCGGATGGCCTTGATGAAGCCGAAGACCTTGACGCGGCAGATCAGCATGATCGGCACGAAGACCAGGCAAAACAGGCAAAGCAGCGCGAAATAGAGACTCCCCACCAGCAGCGAATATTGCTTCAGCAGGTGGAACACCGCGGGCCAGCCCTTCAGCAGCACGCCCGCGACTTCATGCCCCGCCGCCATCTCGCTCACGTTGAAGGCCATGGACCCGAAGACGCCCAGAGGGGTGAGCATCATCACCATGTCCGTGTACTTGAACATGGTCTGGGCCACGCCGTCGAAGAAGGCCAGCACTGGCTTTCCGCGGTCCCCCACGTGGGTCAGAGCGATGCCGAAGAGCGTGGCGAAGACCACCACCGGCAGGATGTCGCCCTCCGCCGCGTGCTTCATGAGGTTGGAAGGGAACATGTGCATGGCGATGTCCCAGCCGCTCTTGGCCTGGGCCGCCACCACGGGGCCATGGGCCTCGAGGTTCAGGGGCAGGTTCGCGCCAGGCTTCACCACATTGGCGATGGCCAGCCCGATGAACAGCGCGAAGGTGGTGACGACCTCGAAATAGATCAGGGCCTTGCCGCCCATGCGCCCCACGGCCTTCATGTCGCCGGTCTGGGCGATGCCCACCACGATGGTGCTGAAGAGCAGGGGCACGATGAGCCCCTTGATGAGCGCGATGAACCCTTTGCTCAGGAAATGGAACAGCTCCCACCATATCGGATGCTGGTCCTTGGGCAGGAAGCCCCCCAGCACAACGCCCATGAGCAGCCCGAAAAAGATCCACACCGTGCTGGAGCGGTACCAAGGCTTTTTCTTCAGCATCCAAACCTCTTGTTGAAATGGAAGTGTCCCTCAGCGCGGCCGGGGCCGCAACTAAACCTAGGGAGCTGTCAGGCCGCGCTGAGTTGAGATAAGAACACTTCAGGCGCAATCCCCCTGCGGGGGACCCGCTGTGGAATGAAAATCTCGATGGGCTTCGGGCTTCAGGATCGCATCCCTCAGGGTGCCAGCCGAGGCATTCCGTTGTTTTGCCTGAAGCCCGCAGCCTGAGGCCTGTAGCCCATGGAAGCGAAGGCTTGGGGCGTGATTTTCATGGCAGGCCATTTCAGATCAGTGGTACAAAGGCCCCTTGCCTTGCGATACTGCGTTTATGAAAATACCCAATACATCCGATCAAGGCGGCTGGAACTGGCTGCTGATCTGCCTCCTGCTCATCGAAAGGGCCGTGACCTGGTTTGCTTTCTCGCTGAACGATCCGAGCCGGGAAATTGCATCCTGGGAGACCACCTACTGGATCGCGTGGGGCGCTGGGCTATTCCTGGCGGCGCTGATCCCGCTCCTGTTCCGCCGCCGGGCGGGCGGCTGGCTATCGGCGCTTTCCAGCCTTCTTCTGCTCGTCAGGTCCTGCCTTCCCTTGGTGGGCGAACAACCTGCCGCAGGCGCGGTGATGGCGATCATGGCCACCAGCGTCACCATGACCTTCGCGTTCCTGTATGAGCAGAGCTACTGGCCGGTCTCCGAGGACACGCGACCTTCGGAGAGGCCCTAGACCTCATGGGCGGGTCCCCCGACCAAGAGGTGGGGGTCCGGGGGGGCGTAGTGAGCGGAGCGAACAGGAAACCACGCATGCGTGGTTTCCCACCGGATACACGACAGTTGGAGATCTCCGCGGCGGGCGCGGACTTGTTGCCCAGATCCCCGCCCACCAGCACTTTCCCCCTGGGCAGCAGGACGGCGATGTGCGGCTGCCGGGGTTTGCCCATGCAGCCTGAACAGGCCCAGCTGTTGGATCCGGGCGTGAAGACTTCGGCCGTCCCGTGGTAGCGGTAGACGCGGTACCACTCCATGTCCAGGAGGGAACCGCCCGCGGCTCCCTCCACCATGTCCCACACGCTGGTGTTAAGCCGTTGCCACAAAATAAAATTGGTCATCGAAGTATCGGTCCGGCATAAGGGGCCGTTACGAAATAACCAGAAAAGCACTGGTTATTTCGTAACGGCCCCTAAGAGTTGTGAAGAGGAAGCCGCGCAGAGGCCGCAGGGGGATGGACTATACTGTTCAGAGCCCTCCCGAAGTGCGCTGGGCTTTCAGGAGTTGTTCATGCCGACGCGCTCGCGCTGGAGTGTCCTCAATGTCTCGTTCCTGCTGGGCACGCTCGCGGTGGCGGCGGTGCTGGTGCCCGTGAAGGCCGCGGTGCAGGGCATTCACTGGAGCGAGGTCGCGCTGTGCGCCGCCATGGTGTTCGCCATCGGAACCGCCATCAGCGCGGGCTACCACCGGCTCTTTTCCCACCGGGCTTTCCAGGCCACCTGGCCCGTGCGTTTCCTCCTGCTGTGTTTCGGCGCGGCAAGCTTCGAGAACTCCGCCCTGAAGTGGGCTTCAGATCACCGCCTGCACCACCAGTTCGTGGACACGGACAAAGATCCCTACACCATCCGGAAGGGCTTCTGGTATGCCCATTGGGTCTGGGTCATGGAAGAAAAGGAGAGCGGACTGTCTGGCGTGGCGGATCTCCAGAAGGATCCGCTCATCATGTGGCAGCATCGGAATCATTTCCTTATTGGCGCTGTGGTGGCCTGTATCCCGCTTTATATCGGGCTGGCGACGGGCCATTTCTGGGCCTACCTCGTCATGGGCCTCTCGCTGCGCATCGTGCTGACGCACCATACGACTTTTCTCATCAATTCCGCCGCCCACATGTTCGGGAGCCGCCCTTACAACGATGCCAACACGGCCCGCGATAACTGGGTATTGGCCCCGCTGACCTATGGCGAGGGCTACCACAACTTCCACCACATGTGGCAGTGGGACTACCGCAACGGCGTGCGGTGGTACCAGTGGGACACCACCAAGTGGCTGCTGAGCATGCTGTCCTGGATGGGACTCGTCACCAAGCTGCGGCGTGTCAGCGCCGCGGCCATGCGGCGGGCCCGTCTGCAAATGGAAGAAAAACAGTTGCGCGAGCGGCTCATGACCGCCAGCCCCGCGGTGGCAACGCCCCTGCAGGAACGCCTTGCGGCCGCCAGGTTGCGTGTGGATGCGGCTCTGGCCTCCTTCCAGGAAAAACATGAAGCCTGGGAGGCCAAGAAGGCCGAATGGAAAGCCAAGGGCCACGCCAAGGCCGAACAATGGCGCCTTGCCAAAGCCGAGTGGAAGGCCGCCATGGCTCAGCACCGCGCGGAGCTTCGCGCCGCCTGGGTTGAATGGCGCGCGGCTCGGAAGGAAGTGAGCACGGCGCTGGTCTATGCGTAGAGGCAAATCCGGAGCGGGCGACTAGCACTCGGAGCCGAAGCGTTAAAAAAGTTGAAAAGTTAAAAGTCGAAGAGTCAAGGATCAACGGACACTGCGACCTTCGGCTTTTCAACTTCTCGACTCTTCGACTTTTCAACTCCTAGATCAGCCATGAGCGTCATCGGAATGCCCGCCGTGGTCCAGTTCCGGAGACGCCACGCCCAAGTACTTCACCGTGCGCCCTTTGAACACGATCCAGGCGCCGAAGGTGGTCAGGATCACCCAACCTGTGCCCATCAAGGGGCGCAGGGCGGAGACGAAATAGTCATAGGCATGGCTCAGCAGGGCGATGAGGATGCAAAGCGCGCCGTAGGCCACCAGGAAACTGCCCCACCCCAGGCTTGGGCTGGGCGCCTGGGCGACTTCTTCGGGCACGGTGCCCAGCGGGTCCCCCACTTCGGAGGCGAGGTGCAGACCCTGGAACACCAGTACGGTGAAGAGGACGTAATAGAAAATGTAGAAGAGCAGCATTGCGTTCTCCGGGGCCTGACGAGCCATCCAGGAATAGCATGAAATTATTTTGTTGACTCAATCAAACGATTGGTTAATTCTCGACTTTCGAGACTACGTCGGCCTGTGGCCGACATAAGTGGCCGTAACAGACTGACGAGAAAAAGTACTTGCCATTCTGTAACGGCCACTAAACAACCGGTTGATTAGCACGGTGACTCTCATGACGCATTCCAGGACCGACCTACCCCATGACGTGAAACTCAGGCTCATCGAGGCGGCGACGCTGCTCTTCGCGGCCAAGGGTTTTGATGGCGTGGGATTGCGGGAAATCGCGGCGAAGGCCCAGGCCAACAGCGCCATGGTGGCCTACCACTTTGGCGGCAAGGAAGGTCTCTACCTCGCGGTGTTGCGGGCGGGTTTCGAGCGCTGTCCGAGCCAGGTGGCCCAGCTTTCCCCCATCCCTCTGCCCACCCATCCCATGGCCAAAGAGCTTGCCTTGAAGGGGATCCAGGACCATATCCGCGCGTTCGTGGACGAGTTGCTGATGCGCGAATGCGATCCCCTAATGGAAGCTTCCAGCGCTCTGCTGATGCGCGAATTGGCGGTGGGCGGGCCCTTCCTGGAAGAGCTGAACCAGGAATTCATGCTGCCCTACTTCACCCATCTACGGGATTGCGTGCATGCCTTAAGGCCGGATTGGGGAGAAGCGGAAACTCTGTATGCCATGGCCGCCATCCATGGCAGCGCCATGATCTACAAGTTCATCCCGGCCATCATCAAACTCAATTCTGGGGCGGCCTACCCGCCGGATCCGGCGGACCTGGCCCATTTCCTCACCGACTACACGCTGCGCGGCCTCGCGGTCGCGCCCCACGGAGTCTGACATGCTGCCCACCCCCCCGGCCCAGGTGGCCGAAACACCCGCCCAGACCCCCCTGCGTTTCGATCTCAAGAGCGCGCTGGCCCGCGCCAAGGAGCAGAACGCGCTGTTGAAGGCCGCCGCCGCGCGGGTGGAAGAACGCCGCGGCCTCATCATTGCCACCCGCGCCGACGCGCTGCCCCAGTTCAACGCCAGCGCAGACTTCACCCGCAACCGCGATGTCTCGATCCTGAACAGCAGCTTCGTGGATTCACCTTTGTTCTCCGGCTTCGACAAGAACACCCTCGTGGGTGCGCGCAGCTTCTACACCACCCAATTCAGCCTCAGCCAGCCGATCTTCTATTTCGGGAAACTGAACAGCGCCGTGGAAGTTGCCAAAATCGGCCAGCAGGAAGCCCAGGCGGCCTACACCACCGCCGAACTGGACACACTTCATGGCGTCGCGAAAGCCTATCTGGCGGTGCTGGGGGCTGAGGCACAGTTGGATGTGGTGGCCGTGCGCCTGAAAACTTCCGAACGCTTCCTGGAAGACGTGAAATCGAAACTCGAAGTCCAAAGCGCCACGCAGTTGGATCTGCTGCGGGCCCAGGCGGAACTTCAGGGCGTCATCCCGGACGTGCTGCAGGCCAAGGCCGATTTCGCCAGGGCGCTGGAAGTCCTGGATGGACAGTTGGGACTGGATCCCAGCACTCCGCTGCGGCTGGAAAAGCTCCCCGTGCCGGATATTCCGGAAGACTTGCAGGGTGTGCCCCGGAGCGAACTGGATCAATTGGAGCAGCAGGAAAAAGCCATTGGCATCAACGACCGCATCCTTTCCTCGGACCTGAAGCCCAAGCTGGACTTCAATGCGAACTACGGATGGCAGGTGAACAAGACGGACAACCTGTTCCATGAACCCTACGAAACCTGGCGCTTCAGCCTAACTTTGAAAGTGCCGATCTTCGACGGGCTGCGCAGCTCCGGCAAGCGGGCCCAAAACCGCGCGGTGCTGGAACAGGTGCGGCAGCAGAAAGTGGACCTGGAACGCCAGATCCAGGTGCAGCAGCAGACCGCGCGGCGGGAAATCCAGAAGTCTCTCGCGCTGCTGGAAGCCGCCACCAAAGCTCACGACGCGGGGAATGAAGCCCTTCGCGTGAGCCGTGAATCTTTCGATCAGGGACTCATCACCTCCCTGGATCTGTTACAGGCCGAACGCACTGAGCGGCAGCTGGAAAGCGCGCGGGTCCGCGCGCAGCTGGGCGTCTGGTCGGCGCTGTTCGATGAACGGCGCAGCCTTGGACTGCCTCCCCTTTGACGATTTGAACCATGGAAGACGTTTACCGGAGCCGAACATGCAGAAGAAAGCGCTAATCATCGGCATCGCGATCGCGGTCGTCATCGCGGGCGCGGCCACCTATCACCGCAGCCAACGCAATGCGGAATTGAACCGGCAGAGCCAGGTGAAGGATGCGGGGCTGGTGGCGGTGACCGTAGCCACCGTGGAGAGCCGGGCCTTCAACCCGGGCATTCCCTTCACCGGCAACCTGCTGGCGTCGAACCGCGCCGAACTGAGGGCCGAGGTTCCGGGGCGCGTGACGCGGGTGCTGGTGCAGGAGGGCGATGCGGTGCGCGCGGGCGCGCTCCTTTCCGCTCAGGATGAGGATGATCTGTCCCTGGGCGTCCAGGCCGCTGAGGCCCAACTGGCCCAGGCCCGGGCCCAGGCCCTGCAGGCCAGGCGTGACGCGGAAAGGGCCGAGATGCTGCTGGAAAAACGCAGCATCACGCGCCAGGCGGCGCAGATGGCGGAGACCGCGAACAACGCCGCGGCCGCCGCGGTGCAGGCCGCCGAGAGCCAGGCGGCCCTGGCCAAGGCGCGCATGAAAAAGGCCCGCATCCTAGCGCCCTTCCATGGCCAGGTGGCCCGCCGCCTGGTGCAGGCCGGGGATGTATTGATGGCCGGCCAAAGCGTCTTCGAGGTGGTGGACAATCGCAAGCTCGAGATCCAGGCGGATCTTCCCGCCAATGCCATGGCCATGGTGAAACCGGGTCAGAGCGTGCACTTTCGGGTTCCAGGATTTCAGCAGCCCTTCCTGGGGACCCTGACCCAGGTAAGCCCGATCCTTACGCCGGATGGCCGCAATCTCCACGTCCGGATCGAAGTCCCCAACACAAGCAGCAAGCTGAAAAGTGGCGTGTTCGTGGAAGGCCTGATCCTGGGGAGCGGCCAGACCCAGCGACCTGCGCTGCCGACAGATCTCATCAAGGTAGAAGGAGAGAATGGCGTCGTGTACGTGGTGGAAAGCGGCGCCGCGAAAAGACGCGCCGTGGTCGTGGGCCCCGAGCAGGACGGCTTCCGCCCCGTGGACGGCATCCCCGTGGGCACCCAGGTCGTGGCCACGGGCCAGGATCTGGTGAGCGATGGCAGCAAGCTCCAGATCATCGGTGGCGGACCCAAAGCCGCGCCAAAACCAGCCTCCAAGACCGAAGGGAAGTGATCCATGTTCCTTTCGGATTTCTCCATCCGCAGGCCCGTGACGACGGTTTGCATCATGGCCGCGCTGGTGGTGCTGGGCCTTTTCAGCGTGAAGAGCCTCGGCATTGACCAGTTTCCCAACACGGACATCCCGGTCATCACCGTATCCATCGTGTACCCCGGCGCTTCCCCAGAAGCCGTGAAGCAGGACGTGGTGAAGAAAATCGAGGAGGCGGTCAACCCCATCGAGAAGATCAAGGAAATCTCCAGCACGAGCCAAGAATCCGTGGGCACCTTGATGATCCAGTTTGAGCTGGGCCGCGATGTGGACAAGGCGCTGGATGACGTGCGCACGCGCATCGCCCAGATCCGCCGCGACCTCCCCAGCACCATGGAAGAGCCGGTCATCTCCAAATTCGATCCTGCCCAGTTGCCCGTGGTTTCGCTGGTGGTGGGCCCCGACGGCCAGCACACGGGCATGGGCAACCGGGAACTGACCCGCGTGGCCGAGGACTTCCTCAAGCGCCGTCTGGAGAACGTGAACGGCGTGGGGCGGGTGGACGTGGTGGGCGGCAGCACTCGGGAGATCCAGGTGGAGGTGGATCCCGCGAAGCTCCAAGCCCTGGATCTTTCTCTGCCCAAGGTGATGAATGCCCTGAGCAACGATACGAGGAACATGCCGTCGGGAAATCTGTTGCAGGCCACGCGGGAAGTGGCGGTGAAGGTGGACGCCAAGGCCAAGTCCGTGGATGACTTCCGCCACGTCATCGTGGGCAACAAGCAGGGCCGCCCCGTGGAATTGTGGGAAGTGGCCAAGGTGGTGGACGGAGTCAAGGAAAAGAGGACCCTGGCACGCTACAACGGCCAGGATGTGGTGGCGCTGGAACTCCAGCGCCAGACCGGCGGCAACACCGTGGCCATGGTGGCCAACGTGGACCAGGCCCTCGATCAGATGAAGCCCGAGCTGGTGAAGCTGGGCATCGGCGTGGTGAAGGCCCGGGACAACGCCCGGTTCATCCACCAGTCCGTGGAAGACGTGAACATCAGCATCTACCTGGGTGGCATCCTCACCGTGATCATCGTGTTCTTCTTCCTGAAATCCTGGCGCTCGACACTCATCACCAGCCTCACGCTGCCGGTTTCCGTGATCTCCACGTTCATCATCATGAGGGCGCTCAATTTCACCTTGAACACCATGACGCTCATGGGCCTCAGTCTCGCCATCGGCATCCTCATTGACGATGCCATCGTGGTGCGGGAGAACATCACGCGCCACGCGGAGATGGGCAAGGATCACGTCACCGCCGCGCGGGAAGGCACCGCCGAGATCGGGCCCGCGGTCATCGCCACCACCATGTCCATTCTCGCGGTGTTCGTGCCCGTGGCGTTCATGGGCGGCATCGTGGGCAAATTCTTTTTCCCCTTCGGCATCACCGTCGCATTCGCCGTGGCGGTGAGCCTCTTCGTGAGCTTCACCCTGGATCCCATGCTCAGTTCCGTGTGGCCGGACCCGGAGCACGAGAAGAGCGCCGACGGCCATGTGCATTACCAGGGCCGCAACCCCATCATGCGGGCGGTGGAAGCTTTCAGCCGAGTGCTGGACAGCTGGGAACAGTTCTACAAGAAAGTCATCACCTGGAGCCTCGCGCACCGCAAGACCGTCCTGGGCATCGGCTTCGGAAGTTTCTTCCTGGCTATGAGCCTGGCAGGCCTCCTGGGCAATAATTTCATGCCCGATTTTGATCGCGGGGATCTGCAGGTCACGTTCAAGACAGAGCCCGGCTCCAGCCTGGAAGCCACGAAAAAGAAGGCCATGGAACTGGAGGCCATCATCACCGCCACGCCCGGC
>JAJYMZ010000083.1 GCA_021786615.1 Acidobacteriota bacterium | reverse complement strand
GGTCGTCTGTGGGCCATTCCTATACCGATCCCTCGGAGTCGTGCCGCAGCATGAAGCATTACTTCGCCCAAAGGGGGAGCACGCCACAGACGCTCATCGTCTCCTCTCCCGTGGATGGCACGGTGCGGCAGCTCACTCCGGAGTCGAATGGCGATGCGCTGCAACTCCACATCCAGGCCACGAACCAGCCAGCCTTCCGCATCATCCTCTTTCATGCCACCCCGAGTGTTTCGCTCGCGGTGGGTACTCCGGTCAGCGCTGGCCAGCCCATCGCCACCACGACGGCCTTCCTGTCGGATGTCGCGGTGAGCGTCAACACGCCCCAGGGCTCCCGTTACGTTTCTTGGTTCGACGTGATGGCTGAGGCCTTGTTCCAGGAGTACCGCGCCGTTGGGGTGGGCGCCCGCGATGACATGATCATTTCCCGCGCGGCGCGGGATGCGGATCCGCTCACCTGCAACGGGGAGAGTTTTTTGACCGCTGGCACTCTTCCGAATTGGGTGTTGCTCCAATAGACTCCGCCTCGGTCGAAGTAAAACCCATTTTGCAATCGATGGCGACGGCTAGGGCCGGAATCAATCTGCGGTAAAAATCTCCCGAGCACGAGGATGTTGAATTCAACCTTCGCTGGAACAATCCTGTCCAAGTGTGGAATCCTTCCCGGAGAGCTCATCATGGCCCGACCCCTTGCTGCCAGCGCGATTCTGCTGCTCATCCCATTCATGGGGTGCGGTGGTGGTGGAACGGGGGATGGTGGGGGTTCCACTCCACCGCCACCGCCAGCCTCTTGGGCCGCGGTGGACGCCGCCGTGAATGCCGCCCAGGGCCAATTCCAGGGTGGTCTAGTCTTGGAGGTCCTGACCCCGGCTGGCGTGGTGCACAGCGTCTCCGCCGGGGGCTTCAGCAACTCCGACGCCGTGCTGGTGGCCTCAGCCAGCAAGTGGGTTTCAGCCACGGTGATCCTTAGGCTGGTGGATCGGGGCAGCCTCAGCCTCGACACCACCACCGGCTCGCTTCTCAAGGATGGAAGCGGCCAACCCTGGGCGGGAAATCTTGGGAGCGCCAAACTCCGCCATCTGCTTAGCTTCACTACGGGCATCAGCGGCGATGTGCCTGCTTCCGAGGACGCCAATCTGACCCTCGACCAGGCGGTGAAGGCCATCTACGCGGATCAGGGCGCCACGGCTTCGGTTCCGGGCGCCTACTTTTTCTATGGGAGCACCCACCTGCGCATCGCGGCGCGAATGGCGGAGATCGCCACGGGAAAAAGCTGGTCGCAGATCGTGCGGGATGAGCTGGGCGCGCCCCTGGCCTGGCCCCTCGCCGCGAATTTCGGCGGGCCCAATTACAACCCGGCAGGTGGCCTTTACATCAATGGCCAGGAGTACGTGAAGTTCGTGTCCTTGCAACTCCGTAAAGGCTTGTACGGCAGCCAGCGGCTGCTGCCCGAGGCTCTCATTGACCAGCAGCGGGCGGACGGATTCGGTCCGGCCACCACCATCGCCAGCAGTCCTTATGTCGACAGGCTCAACAAGAGCTACCATTACGGTTTCGGGAATTGGCTGGAAACCGCGGGTGGGGGCGCTCCGGGCGCCGGGGATCCGGTCCTTCGCTGGTCCAGCACTGGCACCTTCGGGTGGGCGCCCTGGGTGGTGGCGGATGGCGCCTACGCGGGCGTGATCATGACTCGTCAGCCCACCCAAGGCAGCACCGTGCCTTCCGAAACCCTCAAGGGCCAATTGGATCCCTTGATCCGCCAGGCCCTGGCCAGCGGGACCGTTACGGTGGTGCGCACCATTCCCTAGCCAGTGGGTTCCGAGGCACGCCCCGGCACTGGCCTGCCATGAAAATCACGCCTCAAGCCTTCGCTTCCATGGGCTACAGGCCTCAGGCTGCGGGCTTCAGGCAAAACAACGGAATGCCTCGGCTGGCACCCTGAGGGATGCGATCCCGAAGCCCGAAGCCCGAAGCCAGAAGCCCGAAGCCAATCGAGATTTTCATTCCACAGCGGGTCCCCCGTAGGGGGATTGCGCCTGAAGCTGATATGCGCAGGCCGATGCCTTGGCTGGCGTTTTTCTGCCCGGCCAGGAACATGGCAGCCGTGTCCTGGGTCTTGTCCCTGAGCAGGCCATGGGCATGTTCCACGCTTGGCCGCGATGGGACAAAGCCTCCTAGCTCCATCACCAGCCCTGGGTCTGCCTCAACGCTTCGTAAAGCCCCACGGCGGCGGCCTGGGCGAGGTTCAGGCTGCGGTGGAAATCGCCGGTCATGGGAATGCGGATCAGGGCATCGGGGTAAGCTTCGAGCAGCGCTTCGGGAAGGCCCACGGTCTCGCGGCCAAAGACCAGGCCATCGCCTTCCTGGAACTTCACTTCGGTGTGCCTTCGCGTGGCCTTGGTGCTGAAGAGCCAGAGCCGCATGTCTGGGTGGGTGTTCAGGAATTCATCCCAATTTTCGTAATGAGTGGGATTCAAGTGCTCCCAGTAATCGAGTCCCGCCCGGCGCAAATAATAATCGCTGGTCTCGAAACCCAGGGGATGGATGAGATGCAGCTTCGCGTTGTTGGAGACGCAAAGCCGGCCGATGCTGCCGGTGTTTTGCGGAATCTCTGGCTGGTGCAGGATGATGTGGAACAAGGAGCCCCCAACCTGATGCAGGCAAGACCAGCATCAACATTTCAATTGACGATTGCCGATTTTTGATTGTCGATTGGAGATACCAGCGACCATCGGGTTTCAATCGAAAATTGTAAATCGCAAATCGTAAATCCTGCCAAGATGGCGCATGATTCCGCGCCTGAGGAAATGAGGAGTGAATGCCTGTTGTGCCGGATTGCAAAGAAGGAAATACCTTCCTCGGTAGTGTACGAGGACGGCGAGCTTCTGGCCTTTAAGGACATCTCGCCTCAGGCGCCGGTGCATGTGCTCATCATTCCCAAGATCCATTGCGAGGGGCTGAACGATTTGACTCCCGAAGTGGAAAAGGCCGCCGCGAAAATTCCCGCGGTGGCGGCGAAGCTCGCGAAAGAATTCGGCATCGCCGCCAGCGGCTACCGCCTGATCGCCAACAGCGGCGCCGACGCGGGCCAGACGGTCTTCCATCTCCACTTTCACTTGCTGGGAGGGAAGGTGCTGGGGGGAAAGCTGTGTCAGGGATGAGGATTTTTGAGTCTCGAGTCCTGGGTCCTGGGGCAATTTTGAGGCGCCTTCGGCGCGTCTTTTCTTGAAATATCGCGGCCTCTGGCCGCATCCTTATTGAACCTCAGGACTCAGGACTCAGGACGCTTTTCCCATCGGCAGCTTCACGGTGAACGTGGAACCTTCACCCACTTCGCTTTGCAGGCTGACCTCGCCGCCCATGAGCAGGGTCAGATGCTTCACGATGGCCAGACCCAGGCCCGTGCCGGGGATGCCGCGGGTGGAGGGCGCGCGGTAGAACCGCTCGAAGATCCGCTTGGCGTCGCTTTCGGAAATGCCAGGCCCCGAATCCTGCACGCTCCAGATGAGCCAGGGCTCGCGGTTCTGGATCCGCAGGACCACACTGGAACCCTCGGGACTGAACTTGATGGCGTTGGAAAGCAGGTTTTCCAATAGCTGGTGCAGCCTCAAGGCATCGGCTTCCACGACCATGTCATCCAGACCCGGTTCCACCTCCGTTTTCAGCGCGATGTGGCGCGATATCGCCTGATGGCGCAAGTCGTCAAGCAATTGCGGCAGGAAGGTGCCCAGCTGGAGGGGCCGGGCCTCCAGGCGCAGTGCCCCGGTCTCGATGCGGGAAAGCTCCGAGATATCGTCCAGCAGCATGGTCATGCGGTCCACGGAGCGGAGGATGGCGTTGACGCTGCCCTCCCCTTCAGCCGCCACGAAACCACCGTCCACTAGGTTTTCCGTGGCGATGCGGATGCTCGTCACCGGCGTCTTGAGTTCGTGGCTGGCGTTGGAGATGAATTTCTGGCGTGTGGTTTCCAGGGCCTCCTGGCGGGTGATGTCGTCCAGGGTGAGCAACACGTTTTGTTCGCCGTCCACCAATTCGAAGGGCACGGCCCTGAGGCGCAGCACGCGAGGATCCCGGAAAAGCGTCCACTCAGTTTCTTGGCCTGAATAGGCCAACTCGATGTGCCGCAAAGTCTTGGGTTCCCGGAAGACCCCGGGGAGGGAACTTCCCATGGTGAGCCGGCTGGATGTTCCGAGCAGCCATTCGGCTGCCGGGTTGTAGAGGCGGACTTCCTTCTGGGGGTCCAGCAGCACGACACCTTCATGCAGATTCGCCAGGATGCCTTGGCGCAGGTGGTCCTCTTTGCGGCTGAGG
>JAJYMZ010000050.1 GCA_021786615.1 Acidobacteriota bacterium | reverse complement strand
GGCAAGCGCTCCAAGTAGTCCCGCAGGAACTGCTTGTCCAGGCTTGGAGGCTGGGCGCCCGGGCGCCACCCGTCTGCTGGCCAGTAGCGACTGGAATCCGGCGTCAGGGCTTCGTCTATGAGCAGCAACTGGCCGTCCTGGTCCACGCCGAACTCGAATTTCGTGTCCGCCAGCAGGATGCCCTGGCCCAGGGCGATCTCGCTGCCCCGGTGGTAGAGCCTCAGGCTCAAGGACCTCAAACGCCCGGCCATCTCATCGCCGAGCAGATCCTCGAATTGTTCAAAGGAAATGTTCTCGTCATGGCCCGTGTCCGCTTTTTTGGCCGGCGTGAAGATGGGCTCCGGGAGCTGGGAGGCCATGGGCAGATTGGCCGGCAACGGAATGCCGCAGACGGTTTTCGTGGCCTGGTATTCCTTCCATCCCGATCCCGCCAGGAACCCTCGCACCACACATTCCACCGGCAGGGGGCTGGTCTTCTCCACCAGGATGGAGCGGCCGTCCAGCAGTTCGGCGTGAGCCTGTAACGCCGCGGGGTAGTCTTCGACTTTGGTGGCAAGGAGATGGTTGGGAATCAGATCCGCCGTGGCGCCGAACCAGTAGTTCGCCACCGCCGTGAGGATGCGGCCCTTGTCCGGAATGCCCTGGGGCATCACGCAATCAAACGCCGAAATGCGGTCCGTGGCCACGATGAGCAAGGTCTTGCCCAGGTCGTAGACATCGCGGACCTTGCCGCGCCGGAAGACCGGAAAGGGGAGGTCGGTGGTGAGCAGGGCGGCCATGGAACCATCATCGCATTTCTGATTTATGATTTTCGATTTTCCATTGGGCGTAGCCAATGCCCACCCCATCCCCAGAGGAAGCCGGAAATCATCAGGTTGCAGATGCACTATTGAACCCCTTGTCAGGATTAGGCATCTAACTCATTGTTAAGGACGCCTCAGTCCAGCGTCCCCCGGAGCCCCACGTGGAAGCCGTGTTCCCCATGCCAAGCCCCATTGCCACCTTCACCTTCGGTGGACAAACCGTGGCAGAGCCCCTGATTGCCCGCCCGAGCTATCAAGACATTGGGACAGGGAAGCGCTACGTCATGATCCCAACCGAGGAATTGGACCTGATGGAAGACAACCTCATGGGGGCACTGGCGGAACTCACGCTACTGAACTCACGCCCTGGCGATTTTGAACCCTACGAAAAGGTGAAGCGGGATCTGGGGATCGTGTAGTGGCCTTCGAGGTTCTGCTTCACCGGCAAGCCAAGAAAGACCTCGCGAATCTCTCATCCGAGCACCTCAAGGAGGCGGATCGGTTCCTGGAGAAAGTGCTTCCCGTCAATCCGTTCATTGATGATGTTGAGAAATTCCCGCTTCAAGGGAATCTCAAAGGATGGGCCAAGATTCGGCTGGGGGATTATCGGCTGGTCTACCAGGTCCACAAGGAAAGGGTGTTGGTCCTAGTGGTTTTTATTGCCCAGCGCGGAGAAGTCTACAAACGGCTGAAGGCATTTCTGAGGGGGTGATCCATAGCCCATTGTCACTGCGCCAGCAGCGTTCCCACGGCCACGGTGATGGTGCTGGGACTACCGCTGGCGGGAAGCTGGTTGCCTGCGGTGAATGAAATCGGCACCGAGGTGTTCACGGGGATGTTGGATTTCAGATCCAGGCTGATGCGCATGAGCGGCTGGGCTAAGTTCACCGCCGCGGCACCGGGCTTCTGGAAAGCGGCGCCCTGCAACTGATCGCCGGTCGCCTTGCCCACCAAAGCCTGCGTGCCCGATCCCAGCGTGAACGCCACATTCGCGGCCAAGGTCCCGGACGCGGGAGGGTTCGACCAGGTGACTTTCGTCTGGTCGGCGCTGACGATGAACGCCACGCCCTGCCCCGTGCCCGCCGGACCCGTGAGATCGAGCACCAGTTTCGAGGCAGTGGAAAGGCTGGCGTTGCGTACCAGGCGGAAGCCCGTCCCGCTGGGGTCCGTGTAGGCCAGTGTGTCGGCGATGGTCTTGGGAATGACGGTGACGGTAGTGGTGGCGCTGGCGCTGCCCCCGCTTCCCGTCACCGATAGGGTGAAGGTCGTGGTGGCCTGGAGCGCGCCCGTGGAAATGGCCACGCCTGACTGGACGCTGCCGACGCCATTGTTGATGGACCCGGTTCCATTGGTGAAGACGCCCGTGAGGGTGGTGGAGCCGCCTTGCGAGATGCTTCCCTGGGCAGCGGTGAAGCTGCTGATGACCGGCGCCGGCGGCGGAGGCGTGGAAGTGCCACCACCCCCTCCACCGCAGGCCAAGGTGAGCGTCATGAGAAGAAGGCTGGCGGCTGTGATTGCATGTGTGAATCGCATGGGTTCTCCTCAGATTCCAGCAAGCAAAAGCGCGAGATCGGCGTCATCGCAATCCCCGTCGCCATCCAGATCGGCGGCGGGGTTGCTGCTGGTAACACCGGATCCAGAGTAGGCCGCCATCAACGTGGCCAGGTCCAGGACGTTGGCCTGGCCATCGCCATTCATATCGCCGCTCTTGGGATTCACCGTCAGGGTCGCGTTGGCGCTGGTGGCGCTGCCCGACCCGTTGCTCACGACCACGGAATATTGCGCCCCGTTATCCGCCAGGCTTGCGGTGAAGGCATAGGTCGCATTGGTGGCGCCGCCGATGTTCGTCCCATTGCGTCGCCACTGGTAGGCCAGCGGCGCCGTGCCCGTGGCGGCCACCGTGAAGCTGGCGCTCTGCCCCACCGTGACTGTCTGATTCTGCGGTTGCGTGGTGATGGTGGGCGCAGTGGCGGTCGTCGTCGTGGCGTTCAGTTCGAAGTCATCTAGGAAGAATGAAGTCGCCAGGGATGCGTTCTCCACACCCTCGAGGTACACGCGGATGGTCTGGCCTTTGTACGCGGTCACATCGAAGGACTTCTTCACGAAGGTGGCGTGGGCCGACGCGTCGAGGTTGGAGAGGGTCGCAAGGGTCCCCAGCACAACTCCAGATGTGTTCCTGATTTGAACCTTCAACGTATCGTTCGCCACACCGCCCGTTTCCTGCGTCCCGATCTTCAACCAGAAGTTTAGTTCAACGTGGGTTGCGCCAGCGGAGACCGCGACATCCTGGGAGAGCGTGTCCGTGTGAACGACCCCGTACCCGCTTATCCATGCGCCCCAAGTCCCGCTGCGGATCTGCATCCCACTCACGGAGGATGGATTGATGATGTCGTTGTTCGATACCGTCCAGATGGTGTTCCCGCTTTCGAAGCCCGGATTGAGAAGCAGCTGGGTGGTGGTGTCGCCCCCGCCTTGCTCGCTGGAATCCCCGATCTCCCACACGCCCCGCCCGAAGGTGGCGACGCGGATGAACTTCCCATCGGGGGCGATATAGAGATCCCGCACCGCCACCATGGGCAGGCCCTGCCCGTAGCGGGTCCAGGTCGTACCACCATTGGTGGAAATGAACGCGCCGTAATCTGTACCCGCCAGCAGTGTCGAAGGGTTGGTGGGATCGTTCTGGATCACGTGGACGGGACCCGCCGGGAAATTACTCCCAGGGCCATCTAAAGCGGTCCAGGAAATACCTCCATCCAGCGACTTCCAAAGGTGGTTCGCCGTGGTGCTCAGTGCGGCTGAGGAAACATAAAGAGTGTTCGCGCTTGATGTATCAAACCATACATAGGAAGGCGCTACGAAACTGCCTATACCAGGTAATGTTCCCATGGGAGAAAAATTGATACCTCCGTTAACCGAGGTATAACCGCCGCCATTGGAGGTCACCATCGCAACTGCTTGTGGATTCGTCTTGGCTACAGCCATATGCCGAATGATGGTCGAGCCCAAGCCGGCGCTGTAATCCATGCCACTCCATGATTGAGCGAAATTTGCAGAGTGATATAATTTTTGATTCGTAAAAGTCCAAACAGAATTACCGCTTGAGTCAGATGAGTCTTGAATTATTTTTGTGATGAATGGAGCTTTTGTACCGTCTCCTGCTTCTGTGATTCCTGTGGTGGATGTTGAGAAATTCTGTCCAGCATCAATTGATCGCTGGATCTGATCGTAATATCCTGAAATCAGCACTTGATTGCCATTAGCGGGGTGCCAAACTGTTCCAAACCCATCGCCAACTACGCTGGATTCAGTAAAATCAGCTGACCCAGACCCGGATCGCACCCTTGCACCGTTGTCTTGAAGACCAATGGAAACCCGCCAGCGGCTCCCACTGGGTGATTGTGCAGTGGTAGAACCAAGATTATAAACAAGGTGAGATGCAATTCCCTTATTTCTATGATTATCATAAAAACTAGTATCCGAAGGAGTTGCTCCACGACCTCCCCCTGCACTGGATGGTGGTGGGGTTCGATAAGGGT
>JAJYMZ010000252.1 GCA_021786615.1 Acidobacteriota bacterium | reverse complement strand
TGGCGCGATAGACCGCGGGAAAGGTGCCCGCCTGCTCCAGCGCTTCGGAAAAGGCCATGCCCTCCTTCACCAGCTCCACCACGCGCTCCAGGCTGCTCCGCAGCAGCGGATCCTTGCCGTGGCCCTTCAACAATTCAAGGGATTGCAGCAGCGGAATGCCCGCCCTCAGCAGGGCCAGCAGCTCCTGGTTGAAAAGGATCAAGGTTTCGGCCTTGAGTTGCTTCGTGCTCCTGAAAGCACTGGAGGACCTGGCCACATCAATGGGGAAGCCACCTTCGGCGATCACGCGGGAGCGCACCTCATCGGCGGAGGCCGCCTCGAAATCCCGGGTCTGGATGTCGCCGTTGGGCGTCGTCAACTTCACTGTGAAACGCATGGGCCTCGCTCGCTTGAATACAAGAATCCTAAAGAATACCCGCTCGCCCGTCCCTTCCGATCTACGCAGTACCGGGTCAGAATCAAAGGCGCGTCGTCTTTCAAGCGGAGTCCTTGTGGTGCATTGCGGAAGAGCCGTTCCGGCCCTGATGGCTTCTTTGTTGATGGGAGCAGGGACGGCACCCCTGCTCCAGGCCCAGGCGCCCATCCAGGTGGGAACTCCCGAACCGTTGCTGCTGGACTTGAGGGATGCGGACGCGCGATCTCTGGTTCCCGTGGACGCCCGGGATCCCGCCCAGGTGGAAGCCGCGGCCAAGGCCTGGCAATCCCGCATCGGGCGATTTCACGGTGCCGCCTCCGTCCGGATCCTGTTGCCAAGATCTGGGCCGCGATTGCCCCTGTTGCTGGCGGCCAGCCAGGCTCTGCGCGCCCAGGACTCCGTAAAAAAACTATTCATTGCCTTCGATCCCGAAGCCCCCTCCTTGATGGATGAAACGGCCTGGGGCGCCGTGGACGGCGGCGCCCTGCTGCCCCAGGATCTCGGCAAGGATCCTGAAACCTGGAGAGCCCGCCTCGCCAAGGCCCAGGAAAGTTTCCCCGGGCGCCCCTGGTTTCTCTGGCTGCCCATGGATCCCGGAGCTTCCGCGTCCACGATCCTGGGGGATGGAGGCCGCCTCATCGTGCCCGAGGGCGGTCCCGCCGCGCGCCTTGCTTCAATGGTTCCTTCTGGATTCACGGAAGTGGAGGGAGGCAATGGGGATCTCATGATGCGCAGGAGCGGGGGCCGCGATGCCAAGCGCTGGCGCTTCATCAATGGCGCGTGGGTCCCAGCGGAATTGCCCAAGGAGCGCACGGAGGTGGCGGTGTCGGCGGAGGAATCCTACGACGTGGGCACCCTCCTGGCCAAGATGCGGGCGGAGCAGTTGCGCAGCCGGGCCGCGCAAATCAATCTCAAGGCCCGGCTGGATGTGGACTTGCACATGCAAGGCGCCCGAAGCATGGGCGTGGATCTTGGATTCACCTTTGCCTATTTCGAGCGCCTGGGTGAAACACCCGAATTGCTGCAAGAAGAAGTGCGCTTCAACGGAGTGAAGGCGAATCTCAAGGGCGAGGTGCAGCTGCCCATCGTGGAAAGCCGCACCAGCCTGGCGACCCCGGTGGCCTTGAGCCTCACGGAACGTTACCGCTACCGGGATGGCGGCCCGGGGGGCCCCCATCGCCGCATCCTCCGTTTCGAGCCCGTGGACAGCGATGCGACGCTGTTCACCGGCGAGTTGGTGGTGGATGAAGCCACCGGCCGCATCCTGGAAGAGATCAGCGAACGCTCGAACCTGCCGGGCACGGTGAAATCCGAGCGGCGCATTCTGACTTACGGCGAGGCGGCCCCTGGCGTGTGGCGCATCCTGAGGACCCAGACCTTCGAGCGTTGGGTGAGCCCTCGGGGCGTGACCCAGGTCCAGCGCAAACTTGTCCTCACGCATCTGAACATCAATGCTCCTGATTTTGATGCGGATCGCGAAGCGGCCCGCCATTCCAAGCAGACCATGCTGAAGGAGAGTCCCGACGGCATCCGCTACTTCACACGGCAGGCCGACGGCACCCGGAAGATGGAAGAAAAACCCCGCACTTCGGGCCGCGCCATCGCGGGGGTCATCGTGGTGGACCCCGGCCTGAAGCCACCGGTGCTCCCCTTGGCGGGCCTGGTCTACTACGATTTCAATGCCTTCAATCGGGGCATCCAGATCAACGCGCTCACGGCGCTGCTCTTCAATACCGCGGCGGTGGCCGTTCCGCATCTCCCCGGCGGCTTCGATTTGAATCTGGATTCGGCCCTGCTGCTCTATCCCGCCGGTGAACGGCCCGTCCTCAACGGCAAGCTCTCCAGCAAGGATGAAGTGGCCCGCCAGTTCGGTACGCTCAACCTGAACCTGGGCCATGACCTTGGCAAAGGCTTCCGCTTCGAGGCCATGGCGCGGCTCGAGTACGACCGCTTTTCCGAGACCAAGGACGAGGCCGCCCGGACGCCGGGTTTCGTCCTGCCACCCTCGGGCCTGACGCGGGAATTCCGCGGCGAGCTGGGCTGGCTCTATCGGGGATTCCAGATCCAGGGCTTCTATGGCAAGGGCCAGCGCCCAGAAGGCACCTTCGGGACTTCTGACAATCCACAATCAATCCCTGAGAAAGGCCGCTTCACCCGCTGGGGCGGAAACCTCGGCTACGACCATCAGTTGCCCAGCGGCCTGTGGCTCCACGGCAGCGGCGGCGTGGTGGGCGGCCGCGGCTTCGACCGTTTCAAGGCCTTGAACTTGAATGGCGTCGTCAGCGGCATCCGCAGCAATGCCGTCACGGCGGATCGCATCGCTTACGGGCGATTGGGCGCGGTGCTGCCCGCGGGCCCAAGCCTGCGCCTTTCGGTTTTCCTGGACCACGCTGAAGCCCGCAGCCTGGACGATCAGAAGACCTACGGCCTCACCGGCCTCGGCATCGCCGGCGACCTTCCAGGCTTCTGGTGGTTCACTGCCCTCCGCCTGGACATCGGCGTCGGCCTGAAAAGCGATATCGCCGGCGTGAAGACCGTGAACGGATTCATCGCGCTGCTGCGAGTGTTCTAAGCGTAGAAGCCACGGTAGTGCATGGCCTGGCTCACGCGGTCCAGCGCGAGGATGTAGGCGCCGAGGCGGGGGTTGGTCTTGTACTTGTCCGTGGTGGCGAACACGGAGTGGAACGCGTGGGTCATGTACTCCACCAGCCGCTCGTTCACTTCCCGTTCCCGCCAGTAGAAGCCCAGGCGGTTCTGCACCCATTCGAAATAGGAGACCGTCACGCCACCCACGTTGGCCAGGATGTCCGGCACCACCAGGATTCCGTTCTCCAGCAAGATGGGGTCCGCTTCAGGCGTCGTGGGTCCGTTGGCGCCTTCCACCACGACCTTGGCGCGGATCTGGGCGGCGTTCTCTTCGGTGATCTGGTTTTCCAGTGCGGCCGGCACCAGGATGTCCACGGCCAGGGTCAGCAGTTCCGCGGGATCCATGGCCTCGCCGCCTTTGAAACCGGAAACAGATTTGGATTCCGCGACGTGCTTGACCAGGGCATGGATGTCCAATCCCCGGTCATTCTTGATGGCGCCGCTGGCGTCGCTCACCGCGATGATGCGCGCCCCCGCTTCGTGCAGGAGCCGGGAAGCCTGGGAGCCCACGTTGCCGAATCCCTGCACGGCCACCCGGGCGCCGGCAAGGGGCTTGCCCAAGCGCTGCATGGCTTCCCGCGCCACGATGAGCACGCCGCGGCCTGTCGCTTCATTGCGGCCCAGAGACCCGCCCAGACCCACGGGCTTGCCCGTGACGACCGCGTTTTCGGTGCGGCGGACGTGCATGGAATACGTGTCCAGCACCCAGGCCATGGTCTGCGCGTCGGTACCCATGTCCGGCGCGGGCACGTCCCGGTCGGGGCCGAGGACGTCCATGATTTCGGCGATGTAGCGCCGCGTCAGGCGCTCCAGTTCGGCCTTGCTCATTTTCTTCGGATCGCAAATGATGCCGCCCTTGCCACCGCCGAAAGGGACGTCCACCACCGCGCACTTCCAGGTCATCCAGGCGGCCAGCGCCTTCATCTCGTCCAGGTTCACGTTCAAGTCGTAGCGGATGCCCCCCTTGGCCGGGCCCCGGGCGATGTTGTGCTGGACACGATAGCCCGTGAAGACTTCCCAGCGGCCATCGTCCATGCACACCGGCAGGCTGACGATCATAGAGCGGGTGGGCGCCATGAAAACCTGGAACAGGGTGTCATCGAGGCCGTAGATCTGCGCCGCGGCGCGCAGTCTCGCCTGCATAGCCTCGAAGGGATTGTGGCTATGAATGTCGGGCATGGGCTACTCCCCGGAATTCGAGAAATCAGTTGGTGGCGGAAGATTCCGGGGGCAGCTCCAGCTTCGTGCCCGCTTTCCACAGCTCTTCCAGGTTGTAGTGG
>JAJYMZ010000216.1 GCA_021786615.1 Acidobacteriota bacterium | reverse complement strand
CGCTACATAGAGATCCCGCACCGCCACGAAGGGCAGTCCCGTGCCAAACCGGGACCAACTGGCTCCGCCGTCCATGGAGCGGTAGACGCCGAAATCCGTGCCCGCGAACAACACGCTGGAATTCGCCGGGTCGTTCTGGATCACATGCACCGGGATGCCGAAGGGGAAGCCATTGGCCAGGTCCAGTGGCCTGAAGCTGGCTCCCCCATCCACACTCTTCCAGGCATGGCTGCGCCCCAGGTCCGGCGACACCGAGGCCACATAAATTATTCGGGCGTCCTTGGTGTCGAACCAGACGTGGCTCAGGTACCGGTCGTTGTTGGGCAGAGGACCGAACTGTCTCCAGGATCCCCCGGTGGTGATGTAACCGGTGCCGGAGCCCACCTGGAAATCCGCGGTCCCGCTGGCGGCGATGGCGAGGGTGGCTGGATCCGTGGCCGAAGCGGCCATGGCGCGGATGTTCCGGGACCGGTCGAAGCCATCCATGGCCAGGGCCTGCCAGTGATCCGCGAAATCCGTGCTGCGCCAGACTTTGTCGAAGGAATGGTTGTAGACGGTGTTGCCCGTGGGGTCCGCGGAACCCAGGATCAAATCCGTCACGAAGGGCGCGGCGCCCGCGTCCGCGAGGCCATTGGAGCTGGGCTTGAAAGGCGTCGCCCCGCCATCGGCGCTCTTGAAGATCTGGGAGCGATAGACGGAGCCCAGCATCAGGTTTCCGTTCAAGGGATGGATGACGGTTCCGAATCCATCGCCCCCGATGCGGTCCTCGAAGGCACCGCTCACGAATAGCCCCGCGCCTTCGTCCTGCCTCAGGCGGGTGCCGTTGTCTTGGAGGCCGAGGGTGATGAGGTTCCGCGCGTTGGATGGCACCGGCGCGAGGGTTCCGCCCAGGCGGTAGACCAGGTGTGAGGACAGGCCCCGATTGCGGCGGTTGTCCAGGAAGGCCACAACGCTGGGCACCGTGGGTCCGCTGCCAGCGGCGCTGGTGGGGATGGCGGCGGTGCTGATCAGCGGATCGCGCACGATGCAAAGGCCTCCGTCATTGCCCAGGAACAGCGTCTTGGGGCCGGTCTTGGACCAGGCCCCCAGGTGGAAATCCGCATGGGCGTAAACATGGCGGTTGGCATACCAGTGGGTGAGCTGGGTCCAGTTCAGGCCTCCGTCTTCGGTGCGATAAAGGCAGGCGGTGGAGCCCACGAAGATTCGATTGAAATCCTCCGGGTCCACCGCGATGAGCTGATTGTAAAAGCCCTGGCTCCCGTCGTAGCCGTACACATCCGCGCCGATGCCCTGGAAGAGTCCGCCAGTCTGCTCAGGCGCGGGCTGGAAGGTCCAGGTCCGGCCCTGGTCCGTGGTCTTCAGCACACCGGTGGCTACGGAATCCAGGACCTGTGCGAGACCCCACCCGATGTCCGTGCTGGCCGGACTCGTGGCGAGGGTGATGCGGATGGGGGAAAGGCCGCTCAACGAGCTTTTAGCCCAGGTGGCCCCGCCATCATGGGAATGCCAGATGCTGCCAACGCTTGGCAGGCCATCCACTTCAAGGCTGCAGGCCAGATCCGTGGCGCTGAAGCGTACGAGGCTCCAGACCTTCCCCGTGGCCGTGCCGCCCAGGTTCACTGAAACGAAAGTGCGGCCCCCGTCCACACTGCGCTTCAGGCCGTCGTTCCCACCCACCAGCACCCCATTCGCATCCAGCGGCAGGATGCACAGGGTGCGCGTCATGGCACCGAGCCCGGAGCTCGCGGCCCAGGTGGAACCGCCGTCGCTGGACCGGAAGAATCCCCGCGCTTCTGCCGCATGGGCATCGCCCATGCCGAGATAGATGGTTTCAGGATCCGCCGGGCTCATGGCCACCGCGCCCACCGCCAGCGTCCCGGCGCTGCTGGCCCAGGGCAGGGAATCCGTGACCGGCTGCCAGATCCAATCCCGGTCCGAGGCGAGATCCGCGTTCGTGCACTTGAACAGGCCGCCGCCGCTGGTGGCGAGATACAAAATCCGCGGATCGCTGGGATGGGTCAGGATGCCCGTGACACGGCCACTGTCCACATCAGGGTAGTCCTGGGTGACCCGGTTCGAGAAGGGCCCTAGGTTCATCCAGACCGCGTTATTGGCGATGGGCGATCCAGCCGCGGCCGGAAGGGGAGCTTTAGCCCGGGCTTGTTCCTGGGCTGCCAGCTTCGCCTTGCGGTCCAGGTCCGCCGGCCGCATCCGCCCGCCCATCCAGAACAGATCCCACTGTTCCCGCAAGTCAGGACGGTCCAGGCCCGGATGATCTGGATCGGCCAATCTCGCGGGCAGATCATTGCGAGGGCCACTTCCTTGGGAGAAGGCCGACATGGAGACCAGGGCCGTCAGCAGCAGATGCAGGCGCATTCCTACAGGATAGACCGGCTCGGGCCCTAAGGGCCTGAAAGGGGATAAGCCCTGGCGAAGCCCCTGGCCTTGTGTTTGGATGAAGCCATGACGCGCGCTGAAATCCTGATCTCTCTGCTTCCGGGCTTTCTGCTGGCGGCGGGGGTGGAACCCCTGCTCGCGACACGACGACGGGATCTGCCCCCTTATCGCCGGCATATCTGGATTTTCCTCACCCTGGCGGCCTCAAGCTTCGCAGCCCTGATACTGCTTGGGGAGAGCCGCCTGGGCCAAGCCCGGTGGAGCGTTTGGCTGCTCATGAACGCGGGGTCCGCTCTTGGGTTGGCCTTCATTACCCTGGGGCGGTTGCGCTCCCGCAAGATCCTGGACTGGGGGTGGCAGCAAGGCAGCGCCAGGCGCCCTGATCCCACCCGGCTCTTGATCCTGGTGGCCGATCCCCACTGGAGCGATGAATTGGTGGGCCTGCAAGCCGCCACCCGGAAGCATCCCGACGCGGACTGGCTTTTTCTGGGGGATGTCTTTGATGTCTGGGTGGGGCTGCCCGGCATGATGTCCGATGCGCAACGCAGCTTTCTTTCCTGGGTGCGGGAGCGCCGCCGGGCCGGGCGCTGGGTGGGGCTCTGGTTGGGCAATCGGGAATTCTTCCTGGATCCACAAGCGAGGCTGTTTGATCTCATGGGCGAAGGCCTGGGCGGTTCCCTGGAAGGCGAGAACCTGGTCTTCGAACACGGGGACCTCATCAACGCCCGGGATTGGCAGTACCGGTTGTGGAACCGCCTCTCCCGATCCGGGCCCATGTGGCTGCTGTTCCGCGTGATGCCCAGCAGGCTGGCGGCCTTCATCGCCGCCAAGCTGGAACAACAGATGCGCACCACCAATCGCGCCTACAAACTGGTCTTTCCCCGGAAAGCCTTTCACGTCGCGGCGGTAGCCCATGCGCCGGGCGTCTTCATCACCGGGCACTTCCATACCCACGAAGAGGAAGCCAACGGCATGGCCCTGCCCTGGGCCTTCGAGGGGGTCTTCATGGCGTGGCGGAAGGGACGCGTGGAGCCATTGGATCCACCTGCGATGAAGGATGTTGACCCAACCTTTCCCTGGAACCAGCGTCCATAAACCCTGGCACAACAATGGGAGGGCCCCATGAATCGCATCCGCCGTTAGGATAAAACGATTGGGTCCAGTATGGTATTGACCGGCATAAGAATTGCTTCTTGGAATTCAAGACCAACGTCCAGGAGGATTCCATGAATCATTTTATGCATTGTAATAAAATGATTTGGTCAATACTACGGGGGCCCAACATCAGGCCCCCTAACGGGAAGACCAGAACGACCATGAGTATTCTGCAACAGCCCCTGCAGATCCTTGCTACTGCTTTTGGGATGGCACTGTTCACCGCCTGCTCCACCTATTCCGTCAAGACCGACTACAATCCCACCATCTCCTACGGGCGCTACAAGACCTTCGATTGGTACGCCGCCAGCAAGAGCGCCAAGGGCAAAGGCAGCGGCACCGATCCCCTGTTGGACAAACGCGTGCGGGCCTCGGTGCAGGCCACACTGGAATCCAAAGGCTTCAGGCAGGAAACCGTGGCCGAGCCCGATTTTCTGGTGACCTATTTCCCCATTTATCGGACCAAGAAATTCCTTACTGCCACAAGCTATGTCGGTAGCGATGGCTGGGGAAGGCGAATTGGTGATTATGGCACTGGAACCATCTCTAACTCCAACCAACTGCACAAGTTCCGCGAAGGCACTATCGTCCTGGAAGTAGTGGATAGCAAATCCAATCAGCTGGTCTGGCAGGGGGCTGCAGAAGGTGTCGTGACCAGCCTCGACACATCCGAGGACAAACAGAAAAAGATCAGCAAGGCCGTGCGGGATCTGCTTGCGAATTTCCCGCCGGAGCTGAGGAAATAATCAAGTTGGGCTGTGGTTGTTAGCCTATGGGCCAAAAACCCAATGCCTCCTGCCCACA
>JAJYMZ010000033.1 GCA_021786615.1 Acidobacteriota bacterium | reverse complement strand
CGCCCACGGTCCAGAGCAGGAAGGAGATCAGCAATACCGCGTTCATCGAGACCATGTCGGCTCCTACACCCGTTCCGATTTCGCCAGCACGATGGCGCCTATCAGAGCCACCAGCAGGATCACCGAGAGGATTTCAAAAGGCAGCAGGAAGTTCGCGAAAAGCCCGCGGCTCACGGCCTGCGCGTTGCCCAGGTTTTCCGCGGCGCCCGCCAGGCCGGGCTGGAGGGTCAGCGCCTCCGTGGCGCTCGGGCCGAAGAGCGCGCCGCGGAATACGCCCCCGAAGGCCAGCAAGCCGATGACAACCAGGGGCACCGCGAATTTGGTCTGGGTCTGGAAGATGCCCTTCTCCTGGTATTTGGTGAGTTCCACGAGCATCACGACGAAGAGGAAGAGCACCACGATGCCCCCGGCGTACACCAGCAGCTGCGCCACGCCCAGGAACTCAGCCTCCAGCGACAGGAAGCAGCCCGCCACGCAGATCATGGAAAAGAGGAACCCGATGACGCTGTGGACCGCGCTCTTGGAGAAGATCAGCACGCCGGCGCCCCCCACGGCCAGGAGGCCGAAGAGCACGAAGAGGTTCTGACCGATAGAGGTGAGGAGTTGTTCCATGGGGGGCTCTGAAAAAAGAAAACGGAGGGCTGGATGAAAGTCTTGCGGATTAATCTTCGCTGGCCACGGAGTAGTGGCTCACGGGCGTGATGCCGAACATGTTCTGGAACTCTCCTTCAAGCGCGTGGGAGAAGTCCTCGCGGTTGTAGCTGGCCAGCTCGAACTGGTGGTTCAGGATGATGGAGTCGAAGCCGCAGCTTTCCACGCAGAACTCGCAGAAGATGCAGCGCTCCATCTCGAAATCGTAGCGGGTCGGATAAGGGGTCTTGCGCCCCTCCTTCTTGCCCTTTTCGATGGTGATGACCTGGGTGGGGCAGATCTTTTCGCAGGCC
Organism: Acidobacteriota bacterium; assembly: GCA_021786615.1. GTDB lineage: Bacteria > Acidobacteriota > Holophagae > Holophagales > Holophagaceae > JANXPB01. The sequence goes on along the minus strand of JAJYMZ010000033.1, from coordinate 3,464 downwards.
ATGCAGCACACGCACTTGATCTCGCCCTGCTCGTCCTTGATCATCTGCAGGCGGCCGCGGAAGCGGGGCATGAGGGTCGTGGGGACTTCGGGATATTCCACGACGACGTGGGTGCGTTTGACGCCGCGGTTGGCTTGGCGCAGCACCTTGCCGAAATATTTTCCGGTGAGCTTCATCCCTCCGTAGATGTCGAAGGGGATCAGGGTTCTGAGCAGCGAGGATGCCATTGTCTACCTCAAGCGGCTAGGCCGCGTAGCGGAGCAAGGCCGCGATGACGAACATGACCAGGGTGTAGGGGATCAGGAACTTCCAGCCGACGTTCATGAGCTGGTCGTAGCGGTAGCGCGGCACCGTGGCGCGCACCCACAGGAAGACGAACAGCAGGAAGAAGATCTTCAAAAGGAAGAAGATGATGTGCGGGCCGCCCCACCATCCTCCGATGTGCAGGAAGCCCTGGAGGCCAAAAGGCAGCAGGTAGTGGCCGCCGAGGAAGAAGGCGGCGGCGAGCGCCGAGACCGTGATCATGGAGGCGTATTCCGCCAGGAAGTAGAAGCTGAACTTCATGCCCGAGTATTCCGTGTGGAAGCCGGCCACCAGCTCGTTTTCGGCCTCCGCCAGATCGAAGGGCGTGCGGTTGGTCTCGGCGAATCCGCAGGTGGTGTAGACGAAGAAGCCCACGAACATCAGCAGCGTCCTGAAGATGCCCACTACTGCGTTGACCGGTACATCCGTGGCCATGCGAGTGCTCATCTCGTTGAAGTTCAAGGAACCTGTGAGCACCACTGGCACCAGGAGGCTCAAGGTCAAGGGCACTTCATAGCTGACGATCTGCGCCGCGCTGCGCAGGCCGCCCAGCAACGGATATTTCGAGTTGGAGGCCCAGGCGCCCAGCACGATGCCGTAGACGCCCACCGAAGCCACCCCCAGGATGAAGAGCAGGCCCACGTTGAGGTCCGTCAAGAAGCCGTTGAACGGCAACCCGCCGAGCAAGGGGAAATTCGCGGGAAAGTGGAACAGCGCGCCCGGCGCGAAGCTGATGGCCGCGAACACCGTGAAGGCCGCCACCATCGCCAGGGCCGGGGACAACACGAAAACCGCCTTGTCGGCCTCCACTGGAACAATGTCCTCCTTGGTGAGGAGCTTCAGGGCATCGGCGATGAACATGGGCAGGCCGCGGAGGATCGAGAAAACGGGCACGCGGCCCAGGTACCACATGAGCCCGTTCAGGCCGCCGGTGAAGGTTCTGGACTTGTGGGTCCGGCCCCGCTGGGCGCCCCACAGTCCGCCGGCCACCCGGGTGGCGCCCAGGCGCACCTGCACGTAGGCGATGACCTTGCGCTCGGCGAAGGTGAGCAGAGGAACCAGCGTCATCACGAAGCCCATGACCACGATGATCTGGAGCAGGGAAATGACCAGGTATTGAGTCAAGGTTGGTGTCATGGGCGTCATTGTTCGATCCTCACCGGTCCACCTCGGCCTACGCTCAACAGCTCGGGGATCATCGATCCACCTCGCCCAGGACGACATCCAGTGTGCCGATGGCGGCGATCACGTCCGCCAGCAGGCGGCCTTCCACCATCTTGGACAGGGCCTGGAGGTTGATGAACGAGGGTGCCCGGATGTGCATGCGGTAGGGATTCACGCCGCCCTTCTCGCCAATGAAGTAGTAGCCGAGTTCGCCCTTCGGGGCCTCGATGGCGTGGTAGATCTCGTTCACTTCGGATTTCAGCACCTTGGGCAGCTTGGCCATCACCGGGCCTTCGGGCAGTCCGTCCAGGCACTGATTGATGATCCGGTGGGCCTGGCGCATTTCCTCCAGACGCACCAGGTACCTGGCGTAGGTGTCTCCCTCGTTCTTGGTGGCCACCTGGAAATCCATCTCCGCGTAGGCGGCGTAGGGGAAGGCCTTGCGGATGTCGTAGGTCGAGCCCGCCGCGCGGAGCACGGGCCCCGTGACGCCCAGGGCGATGGCATCCTCCGCGTTGAGCAGGGCCACGCCGACGGTGCGCTTTTTCCAGATGCGGTTTTCGGTCAGCAGGATTTCATATTCATCGAGGCAGTCCAGGAAGCGGGCCTGGAAAGCGCGCACCTGCTTCTCGAAGCCTGGGGGGATGTCCTCCCTCAGGCCGCCGATGCGGAAGGCGGTGGTGGTGAGCCGCGCGCCGCAAAAAGCCTCGAACATGGAGAGGATTTCCTCGCGTTCACGGAAGGCGTACAGGAAGACCGTCATGGCCCCGATGTCCAGGGCGTGGGTGCCCAGCCACAGCAGATGGGAGGTGATGCGGTTCAATTCCGTAAGCATGGTGCGGATGTAGTGGGCGCGCCGGGGCACCGTGATGCCAAAGAGTTTTTCCACGCCCTCGGCCCAGCCCAGATTGTTGCTGACGGAGGCCACGTAGTCCGTGCGGTCCGTCCACACCTGGCCCTGGAAGAAGGTCTTGTTCTCGCAGATCTTTTCCACACCCCGGTGCAGGTAGCCGATCATGGGCGTGCAGCGCACGATGGTTTCGCCATCCAGGTGGAGCTTGACCCGGAGCACGCCGTGGGTGGACGGGTGCTGGGGGCCCAAGTTGATTTCCATTTCCTCGGTTTTGAACACCAGGAACTCCTAACGCGCGTTTGCTTCAGTCAGCTTTCGGTACTTTGAGGTTGATGCCCATGTTGCCGGCCTTTTCCATGGCCAGCCGCATGAGCACCCCGGAGCGGTCCTCGCGGAAATCAATGTCCCGCTGGCCCCAGCCGAGCACGGGATATTCCTTGCGGAGGGGGTAGCCTTCCCAGTCCTCGGGGCAAAGGATGCGGGTCAGGTCCGGGTGGCTGGTGAAACGGATGCCGAACATGTCGTAGATCTCCCGCTCCATCCAGTTGGCCGCGGGGTAGATCTGCACCGCGCTCTCCAGGTCCTGGCCTTCCTTCACCAGCACCCGGACTCTGAGCCGCTTGCGGCGGCTGATGGACGTGAGCTGGTAGACCACCGAGAAGGCGAAGCCCTCCGCCGCCGGATAGTGGGTGGCGGTCTGGTCCGCGAGCATTTCGTAACGCAGCGCCGAATCGCCCTTGCAAAACATGAGGGTCTCGATCAGGCCATCTGGATGCACCTGCAAGGTCAGCTCGCCACTCTGCTCGAAGGCCTGGGATACTTTGCCGTCCAGCAGTTCCATGAGGTGCAGCAGATCGGGATCCTTGGCCTCAGTGGGGACTGGGACTTCCAGGTCGTTCTCGTTCTTTTTCGGCAGCGCCCGCACCGGTGGCTTCGGGGCATCCTTGCCCTCGGCGGCGGCCTTGGCCTTGGCGGCTTCATAGTCCGCCTGCTGCTTGGCCCACTTGGCTTCATCCGCCGCGGCGACGGCCTTCTGCTCTTCCTGATAGGTGTGAAGACTGGGCAGGGGCACGGTCTTGGGCAGCACCACCTGGCGATTCGGGGCGGATTTGTAATCAAAGACATAAGGGCCCGCCGCCACAGA
>JAJYMZ010000333.1 GCA_021786615.1 Acidobacteriota bacterium | reverse complement strand
CCGATCTGCCGGACCGAGGACGGCTTAGCCTGAGTCCGCTGGCTCCACCGCGCTCCAGACTTTCTCCACCAGTTCCGTGATGGTGTAGGGCTTCTGCAGGAAGGGGCGCGCGCCACTGGCGCCGGATGCCGGGGAATCGCCCTCGTAGCCGGAGCTCAGGATCACGGGCACGCCCGGGGCGATGCGCATCATCTCTTCGAGGGCGGCTTCACCGCCCAGAACGGGCATCACGAGATCCAGGACCACGGCGCGCAGTTCCGGCGCACGGTGCCGGAAGACCTCGATGCCTTCGCGCCCATCGCCCGCCTGCAGCACGTCGAAGCCCACCCGTTGAAGCGCCGTGGCGGCCATGGCGCGGATGGATTCCTCGTCATCCACCACCAGCACCAGGCCGGATCCTCGCCAATCGTCCGATGGCGCCGAAGGCTCCGCCGCCACCGCCACCGGAGATCCCAGGGCAGGCAGCAAAACGCGGAAGGTGGTTCCCTTCTCCGGGGAGCTGTAGATCCAGATGCCGCCTTTGTGGCCACGCACGATGCCCTGGATGGCCGCGAGTCCGAGCCCCCTGCCGCTGCCCTTAGTTGTGAAAAATGGTTCGAAGATGTGGGCTTGGGTGCTCTCGTCCATGCCACTACCGCTGTCGGTGACATCCAGGTACAAATACGGGCCTGGTTCCAGGTCCTGGCCTGGGTAGGAACTGGTGGCATCAGCCTCTTCCAGTTGCTGGAAGCCGGTGCGGATGAGGATCGAGCCTCTGCGGCCGCTCATGGATTCCCCCGCATTGGTGACCAGGTTCAACACCACCTGCTGAAGCTGGGACCGGTCCGCGTGAATCCCTGGAAGGCCCTGCTCCATCTCATGGCGCAGCGTGATGAGTTTGGGCAGCGCGGATTCCAGGAGCGACGTGATGCCTGTTACACAGGCATTGAGATCCGTAGGCTCCACCACGAAACGGCCCTTCCCGGAATAGGCGAGCATCTGCCGGGTGAGATCAGAAGCCCGATGACAGGTTTCCACAACAGTCGTGGCGCAAGCCTGGAGAAGGCTTTTCGGTGGGGCATCTTCAACAATGATGCTGGCATTGCCGAGGATCACGGTGAGCAGGTTGTTGAAATCGTGGGCGATTCCGCCCGCCAGGAGACCGAGGCTCTCCAGCTTCTGGGCCTCCAGGATCTGCCGTTCCATGCGCAGGCGATTCTCCGCGTCCATCACGCGGTCCGTGATGTCGAAGGCGGTGCCCAGGCCGTACACTTTGCCGCCAAGGGTCACCGCGCGGGCGATGAAATCCGCGTACCTCGTGCGCCCGTCCTTGTGCCGCAATTTGAGCACATAGCGGTTGGGCACCTCTTCGCCCCGGCGCCGGGCCTCGCCCCGTTCCCGCACCAGGCTCTGCTCATCAGGATGAACGGGCTTCCAGATGGGCTGCCCCAGCAGTTCTTCAGTCCCGTACCCCGTGATGGCTTCCATGCCGGGATTGATGTAATGAAACACGTCCGTGTACAGGAACACGCCGCAGTTGATGTAGTCGGACAGGGTGCGGAATTTCTCCTCGCTGTCTTTCAGGGACTGGGCGATGGCCCTGACTTGGCTGATGTCCCGGATGATGATCCGAAGGCACTCCATCTGCCCTTTTTCACTCCGGATGGGCGCGCCATGGATCTGTATCCAGAGCTCGTCGCCGCCTGGCCGCGGAACCCGGGCTTCGAGGGCGCAGGCCAGCCGCTCGCCCTTCAGGAGCGCCATGCACTCGGATGCTCCCGCTTCCTGGTCTTCGGGATGCAGGCATTCAACAAGGGGCTTCCCCAGCAATTCGGATTCAGCCCGGCCAAGCAAGACGCAGAGCCCCTGGGGAACCCGCTGCCAACGGCCTTCCAGATCAACCTGGGCAATGAGGAGCCCTGCCCCATCCGCCACCTGGTTCAAAGCCCTCAATGCTTCATCGCGCGCCAAGCCACGCCGCCGGACCATCACCGCCAGCCAGAACGCCACCGTCACGGAGAGTCCCACCGCGATCCAGGGCAGCACAGGTGCGGAGATGAGGAGGGGAGTCATAGGCAAGAACTGGATGGCCCAGTTTAGGGGCCGTTTCAAAATAATCAGCGTTTTTCTGACTATTTTGTTACGGCCCCCGCATGTCGGCCCTAGGCCGACGCGATGGATGGTGCTCCGGGTAAATTCGAAGTATGTCCCGCCACCTTGGTTGGACCGCAGGCCGAAGCGCTGTGTGGCGCTTGCCAGAAACGCGCGTTGAGCGGTCATCATGGAAGGTCATGCCTATCTTGCCGCTCAGGCGCCTTCCCCACGCCGAGGTTCTCGATGATATCGAGAGCCTCGCGCCCTATCGCTTGGATGAATCCCACGTGGTGGGCAACATCCCCATGGCGGTGGTGAAACCGAAAAGCCGCGAGGATCTCCGGGAGCTGGTGCGCCTGGCGCAATCCGAAAGCTTCGGCTTGGTGCCCCGGGGCGCGGGCACCGGCAAGGCCGGAGGCTGCGTGCCCGCAGGCCGCGCCGTGGTGGTGGACATGGGCGCTTGGCCCGGCGAGATCCACGTTTCAAACCAGGACCTCACCCTCACCGCCCCGGCCAGCGCGTGGCTGCGGGATGTGAAAGGCGCGGCGGAGGAGTCGAATCTTTTCTATCCACCGGATCCCAATTCATGGCCCCTTTGCGCTTTTGGGGGGAGCCTGGCCACCAACGCCGGCGGACCCAACGCCTGCAAGTACGGCATGACGCGGCATTGGGTGCTGGCGGTGGATGCGCTCATGGGCGATGGCGAGATCCACAGCTTCGGCATCGGCAGCGTGAAAGCCAACGCGGGGCCGAGTCTCGGGCAACTGCTCATCGGCAGCGAGGGCATTTTCGGGATGATCACGGGCGCCACGGTGCGGCTCATTCCCAAGCCCAGCGAATTTCTGACCTTGCTGCTGCCTGTCTCGCAGTTCCAGGATTTGTTGGAGCTGCCTGGCCAGCTTTGCGCGAAAGGATTTCTTCCTTCGGCTTTCGAATTTTTCGATCCGGCGGTCCTGGCAGAACTGCGTGAGAGCGGCCCGGAAGAAGCCCGCCGCCTGCCGGGCACGGCACTGGCGATCCTGGAATTCGATGACCGGGGGTGTACATCGGGTGCCTTCATCGCGGCGCTCACGGAGGCGCTGGGGCCGATATCCGAACATCTGCAAGTCGCTTCGGAATCCCGGCGACGGGACCAGATCTGGAACCTCCGGCGATTGACCTCGGCCTTCCTGAAAGAGATGCATCCCAAAAAAGTCAGCGAGGATATCGTGGTGCCCCGCAGCCGCATTCCTGATTTTTTCGAAGGCCTGGAAAAACTGGAAATCCCGGCCGTGACCTATGGCCACCTGGGTGACGGGAATCTGCACGTCAACCTGCTGTCCGCAGGCGAAACGGAGCCTGCGGAGCTGGAGCGCCAGGTGATGGATCTCTTCAAACTGGCTGTGAGTTTGGGTGGAACCCTGAGTGGTGAGCACGGCATCGGCCTCGCCAAGCGCGATGCTTTTCTGGCCCTGAGCGACCCCAGCCAGATCGAGCTGCTGCGGGCCCTGAAGCGCGCCTGGGACCCGGCGGGGATCTTCAATCCAGGGAAAGTGGTCTAGCGCTCCTCCAGCGCCTGCCGGAGAGCCGCCACGTCGTTGGGGATCTCCTTCGAGAGCAGAGGACGCTCCCGCAGCCCTGCGAGAGCATCGGGAATCGGTACTTGGATGCCCATGGCCTCGTAGACGGGCAGGAACTTGGCGGGATGGGCGGTGCCCAGGAACACGCCGGTTTCGCTGAGGCCCAGGCGCTCTTCCAGCACCGCATAGGACACCGCGGCGTGAGGGTCCGCGAGATAGCCCATGCCCATCAATTCGCGGATGGAGCGCTTGGTATCGGCGTCGTTCTTGAACCCCCACCGCAGGGCCTGGCGCAGCGAATGGAAGTCGCCGCCAAAAAGATGCTGGATGCGTTCCCAGTTGTTGGGGGCGCCCACATCCATGGCGTTGGACAGCGTCGCCACGCTGGGCTGGGGCCGATAGTCCCCGCTGTCCAGGTAGCGGGGCACCGTGGCATTGGCGTTGGTGGCGGCCACGAAGGCCCGCAGAGGCAGGCCCGTCCGCTGGGCCATGAGGCCCGCGCAGAGATTGCCGAAGTTGCCCGAAGGCACCGCGAAGACGATGCCATCGCGCACATCCTGCTTGTGCAGCTGGGCCACGGCTTCGGCGTAGTAGAGCATCTGGGGCAGCAGCCGCGCCACGTTGATGGAGTTCGCGGACGTGAGGCCGTGGCGGGCGGACAGCTCCGCATCGTTGAAACAGGCCTTCACCAGAGCCTGGCAATCGTCGAAAGAGCCCTCCACGGCGAGGGCGGCGACGTTGTCCCCGGGGGACTCGATGATCCCGGGGTCGACGACGATGACGGCATCGCCGGAGCG
>JAJYMZ010000217.1 GCA_021786615.1 Acidobacteriota bacterium | reverse complement strand
GGGACCATGGTGAGATCCGGCTCCTTGAACTTGTCGCCCGCCTTGAAGGTCTTGTCGAAAACCGCCCGGGTGAGGAGGTTGCGCATCTTCAGGCGCACCAGGGTCTGGCCACCCCGGGCAGTGGGGGTCGAGATTTCGGCATCCAGGCAATGAAAAGGGGTGTCCTCCATCTCGAAGTACATCTTGCGCTTGATGCTGATGGCTTCGATGAGGGCCGCCATAGAGACTCCAAAAGGATCATTTTATCTATGGAATTCGTTATTTCGGAGAGCAATTCACAAGACTTCATCACCGGACGGCGCTCAGGCTGGCTATATTCAACATTCTTGATGAATCTTAATAGGTTCCATGGCCGATCCCCAACGCGTAGGCAGATACCTGATCAAGCGCCCCCTCGGCAAAGGGGGCATGGGAACCGTCTATCTGGCTGAAGACCCCATGCTCAAGCGTTGGGTCGCCATCAAGGTCGTGACCACTTACGAAGAGGCCCGCGAGCACGCCATGTCCCGCTTCCGCCGGGAGGCGGAGATCAGCGCCCAGCTGAACCATCCCAACGTGGTGACGGTGTTTGATGTGGGCCTGGAGCCTGAAGTTGGCCCTTTCCTGGCCATGGAATACGTGGAGGGAAAGAGCCTGGCCAAGCACATCAAGGACAAGGATCTGGATCTCGAGACCTCGGTCCGAGTGCTCATCCAGGCCATGCGGGCGCTGCGGGCGGCGCACCGCCTGGGCATCGTGCACCGGGACGTGAAGCCCGAGAACATCCTCATCAGCGAGAACGGCCGCGCCAAGCTCATGGATTTCGGCATCGCCCGCACCCTGGGCCAGATGAGCCTCTCTTCCGAGCGCCCCATGTTCCGGGAGCCTTCTGCCATTGATCCCGAAGATGCCGTGGTGAGCCAGGGCTATGCGCAGACCCTGGCGCTGCGCATCACCAGTACGGGTGATTTTCTCGGGTCGCCTGCCTATTCGCCGCCGGAAGTGCTCAAAGGCAGCGATGGGACGCCAAGCTCGGATCGCTTTTCATTCGCGGCCACGACCTTCGAATTGCTCACGGGAAGGCTCCCCCATCCCGGCAGCAATCTCACGGCCATCCTCATCCATATTCTTCAATATCCGGTGGCCATTCCTCCCGACATGCCGCCCAAACTGGCGGCGGTGTTCCGCCGGGCTTTGGCGGCGGACCCCGATGACCGCCACTCCACGCTGCTGGATTTCATCGAGGAGCTGATTGATGCCCTCCCCGGGCCCACCAATCTGCGGTCCCGGCTCTTCGCCTCCCTCGCCCAGGAAGATGACGTGGGCGACATCGTTTCCCAGCGCCGCAACCAGGCCAAGATTGGTGTCGAAGCGCCACCGCCCGAGATGGAATACCAGTCCAGCCGAAAACTGCGCCCGGGAGATTCCTCGGTCCGCATCGCGCTGGATGAAGAGCCCTATTCAAGCCAGGACACTCCGCGTTCCTCCGATGGCCGCATCTCGGACAAAGGCATCCACGCTCGCCGCCACTCTGTTCGCCGCGGACCAGCCGATGCCGGTTTTGACGGTTGGCGGATCGTGAAGTGGACGGCGGGAATCATCATTTTCTTCCAGATATTCTGGTGGCTCTACCCACGCATCATGGACCCTCGCCGCACGCTGAACATCGAATCTGTGCCCACGGATTCCGAAGTCTATCTGGATGGTGACCTCCTGGGCCGGACGCCGATCCATGACCTGAAAGTGAGCGGCCGCGCGAAGAGTTTGCGGCTCGACAAGGCTGGGCACATCCCCCGCTTCGTGGCCCTGGAGGAGGGCGATGTGAAGCTTCAGATTTACCTGGACACCAAGCGCCCTGGATTTCCCGTGATTTCGGATCCCCCGGGCGCGGAGGTCCATCTGAACAGCGTGTATGTCGGGCGTACGCCCATGTCCGATCTTCCAGCCATCCTCGGCGGAGTGGGCGAGATCCGCATCAGCCTGGATGGCTACAAGCCTTGGCGCAGTGTGCTGGTGCCCGGCGAGCCCATTCCCAATCCCGTGAAGCTTGAGAAAATTGATTAGGCGAAGCCTAAGTCAAAAAGAGCCTCATGATCAGGAAGACCCCTCCATTCCAGAGCCCATGCACCAGGATGGAGGTGAGCAGGTTTCCGGTGCGAAGCACCGCCAGCCCCAGCACGATGCCCAACGTGGCCAGCGTGGGAATCGCCACGGGCTGCAGATGGATGAGGCCGAACAACAGGCCCGTGGCCAGCAGGGCCATCAGGGTTCCGCCCCGCAGGCTTTTCCATTTCTGGCTCAGGAATGGGAGCAGGAAGCCCCGGAACATGAGCTCCTCGAAGCAGGGCGCCACCACGGCCACCGTCAAGAAAAGGAGTGCAAGCGAGAAAGGCCCCCTGGTTTTCCCGACCAGGTCGAGGAGCTCTTTTTGCGGGGGCTGCGCGCCCTTCAAGAAGGGAGCCATGAGCAAGGCCACGGCGAGCACGGAAGCCAGCCCCAGGGCCAGAAAACCCAAGCCCCAGGCCAGGCTTCGGCCATGGGATCCCGGTGCCACTCTATGTGCGAGCTGCTTCAACGTGATGTTCTCAGCGGCGCAGAGGAAACTCACGCCAGCGGCCACCTGAAGCCCATAGGCCAGGGGCAGCGCCACGGATTTCAGGAAGGGCAGGACCATCAACAGCGGGGCCATCAGGAAGCCTGAGCCCATCTGTACCGTCAGCCAGCCGAAAAACACAAGGAGCGCCGCCCTGGGGCTCATCCCGTAAACCACGGGAGAGAATCTTCGCGGGACTTTCCGGGTGAGGATCAGCATGACGGCGAAGACGGCTCCCGCGAAGGCCAGCCCGAGCACCACGAGCCCCACCACACCAAACAGCAGCACCCTCCCCATGGCCAGGGCTTCGGCTTCCTGGCGCAACCAGGCGCCGTCCTGTCCCTGCCGCTCGGCCCACCTGGCCTTCAGCAATCGCGCGCCGTAATCGCCCCCGAGAGCTTGCAGCAGGGTTTTCTGATCCTGTTCACCCAAGGCTGGGCCATTCGCGTAGGCCCAGGCCCAGCCCTTGCGGAAGATCTCCATAGACGCGGTGTCCGGGTGGTCCCCCCTTTTCGTGACAGGCCCGGCGGAAGCAGATCCGCTCAGCGCGAGGTCCTTCGCGGAAGCCCTGTCCCGGGCGTCAGCGGACTCGGCCAGCAACACCGAGAGCAGAGCCCGGTCCCAAGGATCCTCCATTCGTTCCTGAAATCCTGAAAGGCCTCCTTTGAAAGCGCCCGCGCCCTTGCCGAGTTTTTGTCCGAGGGCTTGCACCTCCGCCACGCGGCCCATGAGGCCGACATGTTCAGGGGGCTTGGCGGCCGAACTGGAACGGGCGCGGAGATGGGCCATCCCCAGAAACACACAGAGCAGCATCAGCAGGGTGATGAGCGGGTCCGCCCATTGGCGATCGGGGTTCCAGGGACCTTGGCCGGTTTTGAATGAAGCATCCATGGAACCAGGATGACTGAGATAGGCTCAATCGAGGAGTCTCCATGGCCTACATTCATTCCATCGAAGTGCGTTTCAGGGATCTGGATGCTCTCGGCCACGTCAACAACGCCGTGCTGGTGACGCTTTTGGAACAGGCGCGTTTCTATTGGTGGCGGGGCTGGCTGGGGGAGCGTGGGTTTGAGACCGAAGGATTCCTCATCGCCCGGATCGAAGTGGACTACCGGCGGCCCATCCGCATGGATGATGAGGTGCGGGTCGAATTGCGGTGCACCCGCATCGGGACCACGTCGTTCGATCTTGTCTACAGGGTCTTCCGGGCCCAGGACCAGGCATTGCTGGCCGAGGCCAAGACCGTGCAGGTCATGCTCGACTTCGATACCAACCGACCGACGCCGATCCTCGCGGCCGCCCGGAAGTGGTTGGAGGGACAGGCATGATTCTCGGCACGGCCCTTTTCCACGACGGTCCCATAGAGCGCCGGGCTTTGGTGGCACGCCTTCCGGACGGGCGGGGGGTAGATCTGAATCGCGTCGAGCAGGCTCGATTGCGGAAACTTGGGGAAGGACAGCCCGAGGATCTCGCGGATGCGCTCGTGCCGCCCAGTCTCCGGCGATTGCTGGATGGCGGCCCGCGCGCGCTCCAGCGCGCCAAACAAACCCTCGCCTACGCGGAGAAGTGGCACCAGCGGGGGGATCTGCCGTTGTGCCTCGCGCCCGCGATGGAATCCATGGCCTTGCTGCCCTGCGTCCCCCGGCCCTCGCAACTGCGCCAGGCGGACGGGACGCATCGGGACCGATTCCAGATCAAAGGTCCCGGAGCCCGGATCGCTGCGCAGCCCCAAGTCACGCTGGCGGTGTTGGGTGGTTTCGGAGCCGTCCGCGGCTATTGCCTTGCGGCCGAAGACGGCGAAACCACAGTGCTCGGCGCCTGGATGGTCTTGGAGCTGCCAATGGGTGTCCTGGAATTGCGGGCCGCGAAGCATCGCCGCA
>JAJYMZ010000265.1 GCA_021786615.1 Acidobacteriota bacterium | reverse complement strand
TCGAAGTGGCCAACGACGGCACCCTGGACCTGGAAGCCCATCGCTGGAAACCCCGGAAAATTTAGAAAATCAAACGGCTTTCACGGCTCTGTTACATCGAGCCGGGATTCTCGATGCATGACCGAAATGATCGGTGACGGAGAGACCATGAAGCGCTCGACCCTCTTTAGCCTGGCCACCCTGCTGCTCGCGGGCGGCACATCCGCCTCCGCGCAAGTGCCAAAGATCAATGGACTCGTCCAGGTCTGGTACTCCCAGATGCTGGATTCGAACCTCCGCGCCAACAGCTATTCGGTGGCGCCGAATTCCTACTACAGCATGCCCGCGGCCTTCAAGGAGAACGGCTTCTCCATCCGCCGCACGGAGTTCAAACTCAGCAGCGACATCGTGGATGGCGTGAGCTATGAGTTCGTCTTCGACCCCTCCATCACCGACGGCAAGATCCTGCAGGACGGCTTGATCAAGTACAAGGCTCCCGGCGGTATCGAGATCAAGCTGGGCCAGTTCCGGGACCAGCAGACCTATGAGGCCATCACCACGCCCACGGCGGAACTGCTGCTGGCCGAGCGTTCCATGCTGGCCCGGGTCTTCGGCGATGTGCGCGACCGGGGCGTCACGATCACCGTCCCCTTCGGTTCCAAGGATTTCGGGGCCAGGGCCACGGTCGGCGTCTTCAACGGCGCGGGGAAGAACACCAACGACCTCAATGCCCAGAAGGACCTGGTGTACCGGCTGGACCTCAACGCTGGAACCGATCACAAGTTCGGGTTCTACGGCCTGCAAGGCTCCACCGACAAGCCCGACAACGGAACCCTGACGGGCGGCACCTTCGCCGGCCCCGCTGGAGCAGTGCCCACGGCCGCGGCCGTGCTGGGCAACAAGGACAAGACCAGCCAGATCGGCGCCTACTACGCCTATCAGACCTCCAGCTTCCATTTCTCCGTGGACGCCATATCCGGCCAGCTGGGACGGCGTTTCCCATCCTTGGGCGGCGCGCCCAAGCGCGAGCATCTGGATCAGAAATTCCTCGGGTACGTGTTGACCGGCGGCTACACCACGGGCAACCACAGTTTCCTGCTGCGCTACGATTTCCTGAATTACAACCAGGGAAACGACTGGTACACCACCTCGAGCCCCTACATCAGTGGTGTGGCGGACTACACGCCGAAGTTCAATGAGGTCACCGCGGGCTACACCTACGCGTTCAATCCCAAATCCATCAAGGCCGCGAACATCAAGATCAACTACATCGCCCGGTCCAAGAATTTCCTGAAGCCCAGGGGAACCCAGACGGGCGAGCAGGGCGGAGACACCCTGGTGGCCGCGTTCCAGATCGCGTTCTGAAAAAAGTCCCAAGTCTCACCATCCGACCGAAGCGCAGCGAAGGCGAGGATGGGACCGAACGCGAAGCGTTGCGGCCCCGAAGGGGCGAGGGGCATCGCCCCGAGTCAGGTCCCAAGTCCCAAGTACGGCGCTTCGCGCCGCTCCCGATTCTTAAAGAACGGCCCGTCAGGGCCGTTTTTACTTGGGACTTGGGACTGATGAAGCCCCGTTTCCGCGCTAAAATCCCAGCATGGGGGTCGCATGAAGGTGCGCGTGCTGGTATCGCTGAAGGCAGGAATCCTCGATCCCCAAGGGAAGGCCGTGGAGCAGGGGCTTCACGGCTTCGATTTCAAGGTGGACCATCTGCGCATCGGCCGCCTCATCGAGATGGACATTCCCACCCATAGCCCCGATGAGGCGCGGGCTCAGGCCCAGGCCATGTGCGACAAGTTGCTGGTGAACCCGGTGATGGAAACTGCCTCCATCGAGGTGCTCTAGTGCGCGTCGCGGTCCCGGTCTTCCCCGGTTCCAATTGCGATCACGACGCCTTGCATGCGTGCGGCGCCGTGATGGGCTGGGACACGGTTCCGGTTTGGCACCAGGAAACCAGATTGCCCGAAGGCACCGATCTGGTTTTCATCCCCGGCGGTTTCAGTTACGGCGATTACCTGCGCTGCGGCGCCATCGCGGCGCTCTCGCCCATCATGGGCGACGTCAAGCGCCACGCCGAAAATGGCGGGCTGGTGTTCGGCGTCTGCAATGGATTCCAGATCCTCTGCGAAGCGCGGCTGTTGCCGGGCGCGCTGCTGCGCAACGAGAGCCTGCGCTTCATCCACCAGCAGGTGCATATCCGGGTGGAGCGGGCGGATCTGCCCTTCACTTCGGCCATGAAGGCGGGCCAGGTTATGAAAATACCCATCGCCCATGCCGAGGGCAACTTCACGCTGGATGCGGCCGAATTGATGGACCTCGAAGCCCGAGGCGGCGTGGCCATGCGCTACTGTGATGCGGCCGGGCAGATCGGTGAAGCCCAGACGCCCAATGGCGCGGTGAACGGCATCGCCGGAATCGTGAACCTCCAGGGCAACGTGCTGGGCATGATGCCCCACCCGGAGCGGGCCGTGGAGGCCGAGATGGGCGGCACCGATGGTTTGGGGATCTTCCGCGGCCTCGCTCAATGCCTGGCCGTGAAATGACTCCCTCTGCCATGAAAGGGGGGACCGCCCGCTCGCCAAGGCTCGCTCTGATCGCACGCATGCGTGCGATCCCCTTTGACCCCCACGAGGTGGCCAGGCAAAGCCTGGCCACCTCGTCTACGTGAGCGAAGCGACTCCGCCGATCCGCCCGCCGAGCCTCCTGCGCTCGGCGGCGGTGGTGTCCGCCATGACGCTCCTGAGCCGCTTGACGGGGTTCGCCCAGACCTATTTCCTATCGCATTACCTGGGCGCCGGCGCCGCGGCGGACGCCTACGCCGTGGCTCTGCGCCTGCCCAACCTGCTGCGGCGGTTCGCCGCCGAAGGCACCATGACCGCGGCCTTCCTGCCCACCCTGACGGAGCTGGAAGCCAAGGAGGGCGAAGCCGCCACCCGCGCCACCGCCGCGCGGTTCCTGGGCACCCTGCTGACCCTGCTTTCGGCGCTGGTGATCGTGGTGATGCTGTCCATGAGCTTCATCGCGGGCCTGATGGTGGTGGGCCGTCTCGCCACCGGTGTGCCATTCGCGGAAAAGCTGGCGATGCTGGGCCACATTCTTTCAGGCTCCCTGCCGCCGCCTCCGGAAATGGCGCTGGCGGTGCGGCTGGGCCGCATCATGTTCCCCTATCTGGCGCTGGTGAGTCTCACCGCGGGGTTGGGAGGGCTGCTGAACCTGCGCGGCCGCTTCGCGCTGGCTTCGGCGGTTTCGATTTTCTGGAACCTCGCCTTCATCGCCTTCGGATGGACCGCCATCGTGTTCGGCCGCAGCCACGGGTGGACCAGCCCCGAGCACATCGCCACCATCTGCGCCGTCGCTGTGCTGGTGGGCGGTCTGGTGCAGCTGGCGGTCATCGTCCCCTCGTGCCTGGCCTTGGGCTTCAGCGTGCGGCCGGGCCTCTATTTCAAGGACCCATGTGTGCGCCTGGCCCTGCGGCGCATGGGGCCGGGGCTGCTGGCCGCGGGCGTCTACCCCATCAACAGCTACATCTCCGCGGTGCTCGCCTCGAACCTGCCCCATGGCGCCCAGATCGTGCTGCTCAACTCGGGCATGATGGGCGAGATGGTGCTGGGGCTCTTCGCCATGAGCCTGGCCACCGCGAGCCTCCCCGCCCTCAGCCGGCAGGCGGAGGCCGAGGACTGGCACGGGATGCGCGGCAATCTCACTGAGGCTCTCGGCGCCACGGGGTTGTTGGTGATCCCCGCCAGCATCGGTCTCGCGGTGCTGGCCCAGCCCATCTGCGCGCTGATTTTCCGCACGGGCGCCTACGATGCCGCCGCCGCGAGCTGGACGGCCAGAACCATCGTGTTCCAGTGCGTGGGCCTGCTCTTCGTTGCCGCCAGCCGCGTGGGCACCCAAGCCCTGTACGCGCTGAAAGATTACCGCGGTCCCGTGGTGATCGCGGTGTCCTCCATGGTGCTGAATGTGCTGTTGAGCCTCCTCTGGCTGCGGCCCCTGGGCACCGGCGGCCTCGCGCTGGCCAATGGCGTATCGAGCCTGGCGGGGCTTCTCTTTTTGGTGGTCCGTTTGAAGCCCCGGCTGCCGCAGATGCCCGCGGGTCCCGTGCTGAAAACCTGGCTAATCTCCCTGCTCGGTGCGGCGCTCATGGGTCTGCTGGCCTGGAAGGGCATCGCCTGGCTGGGCCTGGGATCACCCTTGCACCGCTACGCACTGGCCTTGCGGCTACTGCCCTTCATCGCCCTGTGCGCCGCGCTGTACGGCGGGCTGATGCTGGTGCTCGGACACCCCCAGGCGAGAAGCATCGGACAAAAAATTTATTCCCGGATCGCGCAGAAAAGGCCTTGAATCCACAGAAAAAAGAATTGGAACCACAGATTCCACAGATTGAAAAACGAGTTATGGAGGAGCAAAGATCGCGCTTTGCATGACGCATGGGCCGCCCCGGCATCGCCGGGGCCGCACGCCTGAAGTCGCGCGGGTTTTC
>JAJYMZ010000282.1 GCA_021786615.1 Acidobacteriota bacterium | reverse complement strand
CCCGCACGAACCAGCGCAGGGTCAATTGGTCTACCAGCGGCGTGATGGCGTAGGCGATGCCTGCCAGAACCAGCACCAGGGGCAAAATGAAACGTAATGACAACCTCATGCGATGACTCTTTCAGGTGAGGGAACCCCCAAAGACGGTACGACGGTACGTTGCGAGGTGGAAGAATCAGTGAACCACACCCAACTGCTTAGACCAGACTTCATGGGCCACTTCAGAATATCCCATCTGGATTCCACCCCTGGGGATGGGACAATCCCCCATGCCCGGCCACCTCATCCTCGTCCCCACGCCCTTGGGCAATCTCGGCGATCTCACCCATCGCGCGGTGCAGGTGCTGGAGAGCTGCGACCTGGTGGCCTGCGAGGATACCCGGCGCACCGGCGGGCTCCTGGCCCATCTCGGCATTGACAAACCCTTGCAGCGCTTCGACGATCATGCGTCCCAGGACGCCTTCGATCGCGTGATCTCAGCGCTCATCAACGGCCAGACCGTGGCCTACTGCTCGGACGCGGGGATGCCGGGCATCAACGATCCGGGCTTCGAGATCGCGCGCATCGCCCGGGAAAAGGGGATCAAGGTGACGGTGCTGCCGGGAGCCTCGGCGGTGACTCTTGCCGTGGTGGCCAGCGGCCTGCCCAGCCATGCTTTCAGCTTCTGGGGTTACCTGCCCAGCCGCAGCGAGCCCCGCAAGACCATGCTGAAAAAGCTCGGCAGCCAGGAGGAAACCGTTGTGGTATTCGAGACGCCCCACCGCATCCACGAGACCCTTTCGGAATTGATGGAGCTGATGCCGGAGCGGGAGATCGCCCTGGGCCGGGAGCTGACGAAATTGCACGAAAGCTGGTACCGCGGCACGCCCGCGCAGGTGATGGAGCAGCTGGGCAGCGAAGGCCGCGGCGAGATGGTGCTGGTGCTTGCAGGCGCCGACGCCAAGCGCACCGTGACCGAAACGCAAAGCGACTTCGACGGCGCTGAGCTGCCGGAATGGGCCATCCGCTACCTTGATGCCGCCCGGGAAGGCGGCATGACCCTGCGCGAAGCGGTGAAGCCCCTGGCGCGGCACTTGAAGGTCAGCGCGTCGGAGCTGTACAAGCTGGCGGTGGAGTTGTGAGCCGGGGGTCAGGGGTTGAGAGTCGAGGGTTGAGAGTTGAGAGTTGAGAGTTGAGAGTTAAAAAGTTGAAAAGTTGAAAAGTTGAAAAGTTGAAAGTCAAGAGATGAACCTTTCTGCCCTGAACCCCGACGAGGCACTGCACCTTCGCCATAGCCGCATGTACGCCTTGATCGTGCTGCTGGCGATGATCGCCCACACGTTCATCAAGTGGCGGCTCGGAACCCTGCCCGAACTGCTGTGGGGCTGCAATGTAGCGAGCTTCTGCATCATCGCTGGGCTCTGGTTCCGGTCGCCCCAGGCCGTGGCCGTGGGCTTCCTCTGGCACGTGTGCATCGGCGATCCCGCTTATCTGATCGAGGTGATCCGCAGCGGCCACACGGGCTGGACGTCGGTGGTGGTCCACAGCCTGCCGCCTGTGGCCGCTTTCTTCTACCTGCGCCGCACGGGGCTGCCCCGGAGCGCGCCCTACCTCGCGCTGGCGCTCTTCATCGCCCTGGTGCCCATCAGCCATTACCTCACGCCGGCCCCCCTCAATATCAATCTGGCCCATGACCGCTTGTGGTTCCTGAAAGCCTGGTTCCCCGGCAACTGGAGCTACCGGCTGGTGTTCTCCGCAGGAATGCTGGGCCTCCTGCTCCTGGGCGACGCGCTGCTGGCCCTGGTCTTGAAGCGGCCTTCACCGGTCTCTGATTTGAGCCTGAAAGTTTAGGGCCCGGGAGCAAAGTGCTAGGGGCCATGGGCTATCAGCCATGAAAATGAGGTGAGCTATCGCTCTTTATTGAATGGCGCGCCGGAGGCGCCGCCACATTGACTGATGGCTCGTAGCCCACCGCCCACCGCCCATAGCCTCATGTCATCCTAATGGCATGGATGAACCTGGAATCCTGAAGTTGATGGTGGAGACTGGCCGTCGCCTGCACGCGCGCAATCTGCTGGCGGCGGCGGATGGCAACATCTCCTGCCGCCTGCCCTTCAACCGCATCGCCATCACGCCCACGGGCGTCAGCAAAGTGAGCCTGCGGGTGGAGGACATGGCCTTCATGCAGTTGAACGGCCTGGTCATCAAGGGCAAACCCAGCAGCGAGCGGCTCATGCACCTTGCGGTCTACAAGGCCTGCCCAGACGCCGCCTGCGTGGTTCACGCCCATCCGCCCACGGCCATCGCCTGGAGCCTCGCGCGGCCGGAGCTGGAGTATCTGCCCGACGAAGCCCTGCCTGAAGTCATCCTTGCCGCGGGCCGCATTCCCATCGTGCCTTACGCCAGGCCTGGCACCGCGGCCATGGGGGACGGACTGGCGAGGTATCTCCCGCAGCATCGCCTGCTGATCCTGGCCCGCCATGGTGCGCTCTGCTGGGGTGAGACAATCGAGGACGCCTACAACGGCATCGAGAGGTTGGAACACGTGTGCCAGATCCTGAAATCCGCCGTGGAGCTGGGCGGGCTGAAGTCACTGCCCAGTGAGGAAGTGGCCGTGTTGCGCGAACTGCGGACCCAGCATGGACCGAGGATCCTGTGAGAGCCCTCCAGTCCCTCGCCCTGCGCTTCGATGGCAAGCGGCTGGCCATCCTGGATCAGACCCTTCTGCCTGGGGCCGAAGTCTGGGTGGATGTGACCGCGCCCCGGGCCATGATCGAAGCCATCCAGAGCCTGAAAGTGCGTGGCGCGCCTCTGCTGGGAGTCGCCGCGGCACTTTGCCTGGCCTGCATCGCGGAAGCGGGCGCCTCCCAGGCCCAGCTGGAAAGCGACGCGCTGTGGCTGCGCCGGGCGCGCCCCACCGCCGTGAACCTGATGTGGGCCCTGGACCGGCTGCGGCATGTGCTCGATCGCGGCGGCTCCAAGGATGACCTGGTGCTTGAGGCCGAACATATTTTCCTGGAAGACGTGCTGCTGTGTGAGCGCATGGCGGAGCACGGAGCAGGTCTCATCAGGGGCGGCGAGTCGCTCCTCACCCACTGCAACACCGGCGGCCTCGCCACCGTGGGGGTGGGCACGGCGCTGGGCGTGATTCATAAGGCCCATCTGCAGAACAAGCGCATCCACGTCTACGTGGACGAGACGCGCCCATTGCTCCAGGGCGCGCGGCTCACCACCTGGGAACTGGGAAAATTGGACATCCCCCACACGCTCATCACCGACAGCATGGCCGCCATCCTCATGCGCGAGGGCCGCGTCCAGCGTGTGCTGGTGGGCGCCGACCGCATCGCCCTCAACGGGGATTTCGCCAACAAGGTGGGCACCTATGGACTGGCCGTGCAGGCTCGTTTCCACTCCGTCCCCTTTCACCCCGTGGCGCCCTATTCCACCGTGGACACCCACTGCGCCCAGGGCCGAGACATCCCCATCGAAGAGCGCGGCGCGCCCGAAGTGCTAGGGTTCCGGGAACGGCAATGGGCGCCGGAAGGCACTGACGTTTTCAATCCAGCCTTCGACGTGACGCCCGTGGAGCTGGTGACAAGCCTGGTGCTGGATCGTGGCGTCATCAGCCAGGCGGAATTGAAAGCCGGGAAGCTCGCCCAGGGCGTGTGAAGAATAGGCTGTGGGCACTAGGCTGTGGGCATTAGGCTGTAGACGCAATCCCCCTGCGGGGGACCCGCTGTAGAATGAAAATCTCGATTGGCTTCGGGCTTCGGGCTTCAGGCTTCAGGATCGCATCCCTCAGGGTGCCAGCCGAGGCATTCCGTTGTTTTGCCTGAAGCCCGCAGCCTGAGGCCTGTAGCCCATGGAAGCGAAGGCTTGGGGCGTGATTTTCATGGCAGGCTGTGGGCGGTAGGAATTGTGGTGCGTGCCCTTGGCGCGACTGTTTTCCTACAGCCTAGCGCCCACAGCCAGCTATCAGCTATCAGCCAACAGCTATAAGCTCATCACACATGAGGTATGAGGCTGGATGTATGAGGTAGGGTGCGCCAAAGGCGCCGCCAAATTTGCTCATAGCACATGGCTGATGGCTCATAACCTAGCGCCCACTGCCCACAGCCCACCGCCCACAGCCTTAGATCACTTGGACGTACCTTGTTTCCCCAGCTTCCATGCCGCCTTCGGGAATCCATGCGCAGGCGTCGGCTCTCGCCAACGTGATGAGGTCTCCGCTGCCTTGGGAACGCAGGGGCCTAAGCCGGTCTCCCTGGAGCGCGCAGGGAAGCAGCAAGGGGCGCTCGCCAGGATTCTTCACGGCTTCCGGGAGATGGCCGAGGTGCCATGGATCGGGCTCGGAACTGCCTTCGAGACGGCTGAGCACCAGGGGTAAAAACAACAAGGCGTTAAGGTAGGCGCTTTGGGGATTGCCGGGCAGGCCCAGGATCACATGATCGCCAAGAATGGCTACCATCATGGGTTTTCCGGGTTTCAAGCGAATCT
>JAJYMZ010000207.1 GCA_021786615.1 Acidobacteriota bacterium | reverse complement strand
AAATCAAAAGCCTCTGTGAAATGGCTGAAAGCTAATGTACGAGAGACTTCTCGGCCAGTTACACCTTATGATTTACCCACACGACTTCCCGAAGACCCGAATTTTGTTTTTTAAGATCCC
The DNA here is from genome assembly GCA_021786615.1 of Acidobacteriota bacterium. Taxonomy (GTDB): domain Bacteria; phylum Acidobacteriota; class Holophagae; order Holophagales; family Holophagaceae; genus JANXPB01. The sequence continues at coordinate 4,357 of JAJYMZ010000207.1, read as the reverse complement.
CGTTCATCCCCGGCAGAAAAAGCTTTTTGGGCGGGGATGAACGGGGGTCTACGGGAAAAAGAAGTTGAGCTGCGGTCATGCCCTTTCCCATCGCGATGCCAAGCTGGAGCGTTCCCAAACCCCGTCACAAAACACAACCCCCGGCCATCCCAACGGCATGCACATTTAGGAGGCCCTGTGCGCCGATCCATGCTCATCCTCGCCGCGTTTCTGTTGGTGGCCCCAGCCACCGCGCTTTCCGCTGGAGAGAAGATCTTCACCCCCGACACCATCCATTCGCGCATCGGTTTCAGCGCCAGGACCCTCTTCGAGGTGGAAGGGAATTTCGGCAAGTACACCACGGACATCAGCGGCGATCCGGACACCCTGGAAAACGCCAAAGTGCGCGTGGAAATCGAAGTCGCCTCCATCAATACCGAAAATAAGACCCGGGACCGCCATCTGGAGTCGCCGGAATTCTTCGATGCGGCCAAGTATCCCAGGATCGTCTTCACGTCTTCCAAAGTGTGGAAGCAGAACGCCCAGGTGATGGTGGAGGGCACCCTGGACATGCATGGCGTGAAGAAGGATGTCACCCTGGCCTTCGAGCCTGCTTTCGGCAAGAACGGCGCGGGGGCCGACACCTGGAGCTACGAAGGCAGCCTCAAGATCAACCGCAATGACTGGGGTGTGGGCTCCGGCAGCATCGCCGCCCAGATCGGGCTCAAGGACACGGTGGAATTGAATTTGCAGCTGGTGGGTTTCTTCCACGAAAAGGAATCCGCCAAGCCGGTCCCCGCCAAAGTTCCGGCCAAGAAGCACAAGAAGGCGGCGTAGAGGCCGGGATCGCCTGGACTGAACCAGGATGAAAATGTAAATGAAAACCGTGTGTTTTATCCCCGAAAATCCGTCAGTTCACCGGCATCTTTTCTATCGAAGTGGCGAATATCTAGTTCAGTGCGCTCCCAGCCGCACGGTGCGCTCGCAGCGGCTGGCCAGCTCCGGATTGTGGGTGACCAGGAGCGTGGTGGGGCGCAACTCCTGATGGAGCTTCAGCAATAGGGCGAAGGCCTCGTCCGCGGTTTCAGGATCCAGGTTGCCTGTGGGCTCATCCAGCAGCCACAGGGCGGGCCTGCGCACCAGCGCCCGGGCCAGGCCCACCCGCGCCGCCTGCCCGCTGCTGAGCTGGTTGGGCAGGCGCCCGGCCAAGTGTGCAATGCCCACCATCTCCAATAATTCCTGGATCCAGGACTCACGGCCGGCCGTGAGGGCCCCCTCGATGCGGAAGGGCATTTCCAGGTTCTCCAGCACGGTGAATTCAGGCAGCAGATGGGGCTGCTGGAAGGCCAGGCCCACGTGTTCGCGGCGATAGAGCGAGCGGTCCTCGGCGGAGCGCGGGACCGGAGTCGCGCCGATGCGGATGGAGCCGTCCTCCCAGCGGTCCAGCCCCGCCACGCAGTTCAGCAGCGTGGTCTTCCCCACGCCGCTGACGCCCACCAGGGCGCACAGGCAGCCCGCCTCCACGTCCAAAGAGAACCCGTTGAAGACTGGATGTTCCGCGTCTGGATAGGTCTTCTTCAGACCCTGGATGGAGAGCGCCTGGCCGATCATAGTGGTCCCTTTTGAGGCCGCAGGACGCTGCCGCACCCCCACGCACAACCGGCTGCGGGCCTCAGGCTGCGGGCTTCAAACACCCAAGCGCAGCGCATCTGCTCGAACCATGGGGCGTGCGAACCTGAAGCCTGAAGTCTGAAGCCTGAAGTCATCGGCACAGCTCCACCAGCTTCCAGTACAGCTCGAACGTAGCCAGGGAATCCCCCAGGGCGGTGTGCCGTTTTTCCGGGGGCACCTGGATGCCGAAATGCTCGAAAAGGCTGTCGCTGCTGAGCCTCTGGACATCCAACTTGCCCGCGTCCCGCAGGGCCGAGGCGAGGCTGTGGGTGTCCACGAGGCGGTGGTGGAAGCGCCCTTCGGGGTCACGGCCCGCCGCGAGTAGGAACGCCGCAAGAAACGCCTGGTCGAAGGCGACGTTATGGCCCACGAGGGTGATCCGGGCTTTTTCCGGGAAATGCCGGTCCAGGAATTCATCGAGCCGGCCCAGCGCTTCGGCAGGCGCGAGGGCGGCTTCATGATGCCTGGCCAGATCAATGCGGTTCACTTTCATGCCGCCGCCGGTGACCACGTAGGGCTCGTGCCTGATGAAGATTTCCAGGCTGTCCTGAACGCCGGACGCATCGCCCACCACCAGCCCCAGGCTCAGCAGGCTGTGGCTGCGCGCATCCAGGCCCCCGGTTTCGGTATCGAGAAAAAGGTAAGTGTTGGTCAACATCATTCGGCCCTCAGCGCGTCCACGGGATCCAGGGCGGCGGCGCGCTTGGCGGGATACCGGGAGGCCCACCAAGCCACCAGCAGCGGGAAGACGGTCACCAGCAGCAGATCGGAAACGTGCAGCCGGAACGGGATGTAGGTGATGAAATCGTACACGGCGCTGGGCAATTTGATGAGCTTGTAGCGGTCCGCCACCAGGCAAAACGGCACGCTCAACCCCAGCCCCCACAGGGTTCCCACGGCGCCGATGCGCAGGCCCTGCCACTCGAACAGATGCTGGATCTGGCGCGGCGTGGCGCCCAGGGACAGCAGCACCCCCAAGTCCCGCCGCTTTTCGGTCACGAACAGCACCAGGCTTGCCACGATGTTGAAGGCCGCCACCAGCACGATGAGGGAGAGGATGGCCGTGAAGATCCACTTCTCCACCTTCAGCGCGGCGAACAGCGGTTTGTTGGTTTCCCGCAGATCCGTGGCCATGAAACCACCGCGGCCATCCCGGTTCAGGGCCGCCAGCACCGCGGCCTTCACCTCGCCGATGGCGTCAATGTTCGTGGCGCGCACTTCGATCATTTCCGCCTGATCCGTGCGGGCCAGGCGTTCGGCGTCGAGCAGGTGCACGAAGACCCAGTTGGTGTCGTATTCGGAGATGTGGCTCTGGAAGATGCCCGCCACCTTGAAGGCCTGCAACTTGGGCTGGAGGCCCGACAATCCCAGCTGCAGCCGCAGCGTCGCGATGGCCACCGTGTCGCCCACGCGCAGCCGCAGCCGGTCCGCCAGCTCGCGGCCCAGCACGATCTCGCCTTCCTGGAGCTGCTCGATGCGGATGGGTTTCACGGAATCGAAAATGCTCGACGTGGCATGGGCCGAGGCTGGATCCACGGCCTTCACCGCCACGGCTTCAGGAGGACCATCCACGCCGGGGAGCCGGAGCAGTCCCTTTTCGAAACGCATGGGGCTGGCGGCCTGCACGCCCTTGGCGCCTCGGATGATCTTCAGCGCGGCGGCGGTATCGGGAATGTCCCCCGCCAAGTGGAACACGCTGAAGTGCGCCGTGGCTGAAAAGAGATTGGCCTGGATCTCCTCTCGGAAACCGTTCATGAGCGCCAGGGTGATGACCATGGCGAAGACGCCCAGCGCGATGCCCCACCGCGCGAAGCGCACCATCACCCGCACGAAGGCGCCCTTCTTGCGGGTGGTCAGGTAGCGGTTCGCCACGTAGGCCTCGAAGGACCTCATGGGAGTTGCCTTTCAGCCCTTCGCGTGGCGCCCATCAACATGTCTCGCTCATCATTCATCTTGATTACCAAGCAAGCTCAGCTCACTGCTTTTCAAGATTAAAAGCTCATCCACAGATTCCACAGATGACACAGATGACACAGATGACACAGATTCCCCTCTGAGTGCCGCCCTCGAAGGAGATGCGATCTCCCGTTTTTCCCGCATGGGCCAACCGGTTTTCAGGGCGGCGGTGGCCTCGCGCCTTTGGTGCGGAAGAGCCGCCGCCCTGAAAACCCGCATGACGAAGTCGCGCGGCCCCGGCGAGGCCGGGGCGGCCCATGCTCCATGCCGGGCGCGATCTTCGCTACTCCGCCACTCGCGTTTCGAATCTGTGTGAATCTGTGGAATCTGTGGATTCATGACCCTTTTTGCGCTTTCTGTGTTCAGCAATGTCAGGCTGGGGTTCGTGGGAAATCAGGTAATTCAACATGCCTCATTGTTCTCGATGGGATTCCGAAAGAAAGCGCACCAATAGCTTGTCCACCAGCGTCCAGACTTCCAGCAGCGCGGCGATGGCCATGGCCAGCCCCAGGCCCAGGCAGAGCCCGCGTCCCCAGGTGCCCAGGAAAAAACGGGCGAGGTCCGGCCACTTCCACAGATAATCAGGAGGCCGCAGGCGGTTATAAAGCGACAACGTGGTCAGCAGCATGCCCCCCCAGAGCAGGTAGAAAAACCTCAGGCCGGAAATCAGCACATCCAGCAGGAATGGAGTGGGGCGAGGGGAAGGCATCACGTTAAGCCTAACCCAGGAGTGCGGATCGCCAGAAATACC
>JAJYMZ010000205.1 GCA_021786615.1 Acidobacteriota bacterium | reverse complement strand
AAGGCGGGAGTTTGGGAGGACGTCAGCTGGATGCGGTAGATTCGGGGCCGTGTCAAAATAACCTGTGCAGTTCAGGTTATTTTGCTACGGCCCCTTATGTCGGGCCATCATTGGATCAACCAGTTTATTTTGGTCCAACGACTTAGGGTGGTTCTGGAGTTTTCATGCGCCGTTTGATGCTGCTGTTGATGGTGACCTGTGCTTCGCTTTCGGCGTGGACCCCTGAGAAATGGTTTGATCAGCCCCTGTCGCCGCGCATCGCGAACTACCGGATCGAGGGAGCCTTGAATTGGCCGGAGAAGACGCTCCTGGCGAAGGAAGTGATCACGTGGCGGAATCCGGGAACCCAAGCAACCCTAGACTTTCCATTGCACCTCTACCTGAATGCGTTCAAGGGGCCGCAGAGCCTATTCATGAAGGAGAGCGGCGGCAAATTGCGTGGCGACACAATGCGCGATCCAAACGATTCGCGATCCTGGGGCTACTGCAAATTGCGCTGGGTGCGCATGGATGGACGCGATCTCGAAGGCCACTACGGCCAGGATGAAACCGTTTACTGGGTGAAGCTGCCGCGGGAGGTCCAGCCGGGCGAGACCATCGCCGTGGAGATCGCCTGGGAGAACCGCTATCCGCGGGTCTTCGCGCGGTCTGGATGGGCGGGGTATTTCCTCATGTCGGGGCAGTGGTTTCCCAAGGTGGGTGTCTACCAGGGCGACCGCTGGAGCTGCGAGGCCTATCACGCGTTCACAGAGTTCTTCGCGGACTTCGGCACCTATGATGTCGAGCTTTCCTTGCCCAACCTGCTCAGGCTGGCCCACACCGGCACCGCCATCCCCTACGTGGATCCCACGGGCAAAGCCTTTGACGCGCGGCCCGATCCAGAGCGCAAGCTCCACTTCATCTGGAAGCTCCACGCGGAAGATGTGCATGACTTCGCGTGGGCGGTGATGCCCAAAGGCAGCTGGGCGGTGGAGCGCCAGGACTATCGCAAGGTGCAGGTGTTCTACTTCTATCAGCCCGAGCACCTGAATACTTTGAAGCGCCAGAAAGAGGCCGTGGAATCCGCCTTGCGGCTTTCCGGGGACTGGTATTTCCACTATCCCTACCCCGTGCTTACGGTGGTGGACACGCCCAAAGGCGCCAACGGCGCCGATGGCATGGAGTATCCGACCTTCATCACCGCCAGCTCCATCACCTTCGATCCCTTCAAGCAGCGGTTTCTTCCAGAAGCCATCACCCTTCACGAGTTCGGCCACCAGTACTTCTACGGGATGCTGGCGTCCAACGAGTTCGAGGAACCGTGGCTGGATGAGGGGTTCACCAGCTGGTTCACGTCAAAAGCCATGGAACAACGCTACCAATCGCTGCTAGGCAGCCGGCGCTTCCATCTGCCTGTGGATTTCGGGGAGTGGGCGGGCTACTGGCTCAGCCCCTCAGTGGATCCCCTCACCCAGGCCGGGTACAAGGACCGGGACTGGATGAGCTATGGCGCCGCCGCTTATGCGAAACCGGCTCTGGTGCTGAATCAGCTGGAGGCCCAACTGGGCCGCCCGCTGATGGAGGAGGTACTCCGCGCATACACCACGGAGATGCGGTTCAAGCATCCCACTCGCGAGGATTTCCGGCGCATCGCCACGCGGGTTTCGGGCCGCGACTTGTCCCAATTCTGGCGGGATTTTGTGGAAGGCACCGAGATCCTGGATTACGCCATCTCCAAAGTCGGAACTGTGGAAATCACTGCCGGAGGCTGGATGGATGGTCCCAAGGGGCCCGTGTTCTCGCCACCGCAACCCACCTCCCTGGGCCGTCGCGGGTTCATCACCCTGGTTCGCCGGGGAGGCCTGATCCGTCCCTTCAAACTGCGGGTATGGCTGGAGAACAAGAAAGAGCTGAACCTCGTATGGGACGGCAAGGAGCGCTGGAAGACCTTCGACGAATCCGACGGAATCGACAGCCCCATCACCGCCGCGATGCTGGATCCAGATGGCAACTACCCCATCCTGAAGGATCGCCTGCATGCGACCTACACCTCCAGGCCTGCCAGGCGTGGCTTCCACTATTGGAGCCAGATGCTCTGGGGAGCGGTCACGGGGTTGCTGCAGGGCTCCGGGATCGGTTAGGAGCCGGGCCGAAATAACCTGTGCAGTTCAGGTTATTTTGCTACGGCCCTTATGTCGGAGTGCGAGGAGATCAACCAGTTGATGTTGGCCGAACGACCTAGGGCCTTGGCGGCGCCGCGTCCCCCATGCGGATGTGCTGGATCCTACCGTTCAAATCCAGCTCGATGAGAATCGGGAAGAACACCAGGCCGAAAGGCTCGAATTCCCCTCGGCTGGGTTCGAAATAGGCATGGCCTCTGGCCATGGAGAGATTGCTGGAGATGCTCGTCCCCGCTGCTTCCTCCATAGGGTTCAGGCTGGTTTCATTGGCATTCTGGCTACCTGTGGCGCTGGGAATGATCCAGGCGGTGCCCGCTGGCAGCTGTGGCAGGGGGGTGGCCTCCGGCGAGATCCAAATACGGCTTGCTTTGCTTCCATCGAAGGCCAGCAGCCCATCCAGTCGCAGATCCCGGTAATCCAGCTCTGGCAGTACCCACAACCGTAGCACCGGGGACAGATCTCCAAACCAACCGAAAAGCCCCTGGAAGGAGGCGAAGAGGGATGGCGCATCCTGCCCCAAGGCGGCTTTCAGCTCGGCGAACCGGGCCTCATCTTTTTCCGCCAGGGCCCAGCAAAGCGCATGGCGCAGGGCATAGCCATTCAGCACGGCGGGCGCGTTTTCGGCCATGAGCTTGTCTTCCCATGCCTGACGGGCGCCAGGGCTCCAGGGCCTGACCTGCTCCTGGCGCCTGGCCCACCGCCACAGCGCCAAGGCGGAGCCTGGTTCCTGGATTTTGAGCTTGGGCAACTGCCTTTCAGCCTGGGCGCGATCAGCTCTCTGCAGGGCCAGCAGGGCTTCGGCTTCGGCAAAGGAATCGTTGCCCTTGGGGAATGGGTTTACAGGAAATTCTTTCTGGGCCGCGGAGCGAAGCCAGCGCAAGGAAGGCTTGTCCGCGAGGGCCACTTCAGGCTCCCGCAAGGGCAGGGCGGGATCCTCGGCGTCGAAATCCTGCATCACCATGGCCACGGCTTCCTTCAAGGGGATCGCCTGGGGTGTGGACTGGAACATCGGGGGAGGGAAGAGGAAGGGAATCATGCTAAGAGGCTAACTCTTTCTGTGAGAATGTAAGCCGATTCGGGAGTGAAGTGTGGAGCGTTCAAGCCGGGAGCGGTTGGTGGTGGCGCTGGACCTGCCTACGGCAGCGGAAGCACTGGCCATGGCCCGGCAACTTGAAGGCAAGGTGGGAATGCTGAAGGTAGGGCTGGAACTATTTTGCGCCGCAGGTCCCTCACTGGTGAAAGAGTTGCAGGGCTATGCCCCGATTTTCCTGGATCTGAAATTCCATGACATCCCCAACACCGTGCGGCATGCCCTGGAAGCCGTGCTCAGGCTGGACCCGCGCCTGGTGAATGTCCATGCTTCGGGGGGGCCCCTGATGCTGGAAGCGGCCGCCGAAGGGGTGCGGGCCCATCGGGCCGCCGGGGGGCAGACGGAGCTGCTGGCGGTGACGGTGCTCACTAGCCTGGACCGGGAGGCGCTGGCGCGCATGGGCTCTTCGGCCGAACCTGGGGATCTGGCTCTCCATTTGGCCAGGCTCGCCTGGGAGTGTGGCTGCGATGGCGTGGTTTGTTCCGCCCGGGAAGCCGGTCTGGTGCGGGACGCTTGCGGAGAAGCCTTCCACCGCTTGACGCCGGGCATCCGTCCCCTCGGCGCACAAGCCATGGACCAGGCTCGCGTGGTGGACCCGGGGCAAGCCTTGCGGAATGGCGCCACCTGGCTGGTGGTGGGCCGGCCCATCACCCAGGCGAAGGATCCCGCGGCAGCGGCTCTGGCCATCCTCAAAGAAATGGAGACTACCCTTTGAGCACGTCTACGCCGCTGGTCTTCCGCCCCAGCCCCCTGCAACGCACCTTGGCCCTGCTGCTTTTCGCTGGTTCGTGGCTGGTGGGTGCGCGAGCCCTGGCTTCGCTCATGCAACAGATGCCGATCCTTCGCGCGGTCATCATCGAGGCGAGGGCAGTGGGGGACGACCCCTGGAGAGCCTGGCTGTTGTTGACCTTGGCCATCGCGGCGGTGCTGGTGGCCGGTATCCTTTTGCTGGCCTCGATCCTTTTCCTTGTGCTCATGGAAGGAACCCAGGTGTTCGTGGATGAACTGGGCATTGCAGTGGAGCTGGCCTATCTGCCCAAAGGGTTTGCGCATTGGCTTGGGGCCGGCCGGATCCCATGGAAGCAGGTGGGTACCCTGAAGCACTCCGGGTTGTTCTTCGTGATCCTGGCTGACGGCCGGGACTCCGCCAGCGTCCGCGAATCCCTCGAACCCATTCCTCCCATCCGTTTTCTGGTGGTGGACGAGATCGAGCGTTTGGTGAACCTGATTCTCGAGCGAAGCCCCCAT
>JAJYMZ010000120.1 GCA_021786615.1 Acidobacteriota bacterium | reverse complement strand
GTAGCGCACACCCTTGGGGTGGGTGGGGTCGGAGGTTCGAATCCTCTCGCGCCGACCAAAGAGACCGATTCAAGGGAGATCCTGGATCGGTCTTTCCCGTTAGCCAAGTGGGGCTGGCGAGAGGATTCGAAACTCCGATCGGCAACGGCGCGGGGGTAGGGAAAGCGAGGGGCGCGTAAGCGACCCGCAGCGGTCGGCGAAGCCGATTCCCGTGCGCAGCCGTGCCGCGGGGAGATGGGTGAAGGAACCCAGAAAATTGGAGGATGAACTAAACAATCCTCTCGCGCCGACCAAAGAGACCGATTCAAGGGAGATCCTGGATCGGTCTTTCCCGTTAGTGGAATGGGGCTGGCGAGAGGATTCGAAACTCCGATCGGCAACGGCGCGGGGATAGGAAAAGGCTGAGACGCGAGAGCGTCGAAGCCGGTCCGCGAAGCGGATTTCCGCCCGCAGCCGTGCCGCGGGGAGATGGGTGGTGGCGAGGTGAAAGTTAGAGGGCGGACCCAATCCTCTCGCGCCGGCGAAAGCCGACGAAAGAAGATTGCGGTTGAGGGGAGCCCTGTCAGGTTTTTTTGTGCGCTAAGTTCCGGGGCCACCCGCTATTCACCCGCTCCCCCCTGACCCCGGCCTGCCCGGTACGGGGTACACTGCATTTCAAATTCCTAACCCGAGGCTCCTTTGAATTCTCAGCAAGCCATCTTTGCGATCCAGCAAACGGTTATGGGGCGTTCCGCCATCTTCTTGGGGGAGGTCACCTTGAGGATCCTCCTGCTCTCCGCGGGGATGGTGGTCCTTGCTTTCTTGATCGGGCGGTTCGTGCCCCAAAAGCGGCGCAGGATCAAGCGGGTGCTGGTGCCATTCGCGATCTGGCTCCTGATGCTGGCGCTGGGATGGGGACTGAAAGCCGTGGGGTGGGACGCGGGAGTGGCGGTGGTGACCTATGCCGCGCTACTGCTGGGGTATGTGACGATCATCAACCTGCTCTTCATCGCAATCTTTGACCTGATATTCCCCCTCGTCCGCCTGGAGATCCCTGAGATCGTGGCGGAGCTGGGCCTCGGGTTCGCCTACATCGTGGCAGCCATCGCGGTGCTGCGGATTTCAGGTGTCAATTTGTCGGGAATCATTGCCACTTCGGCGGTGGTCACGGGAGTGATCGGCCTGTCGCTCCAGGCGACCTTGGGAAACATATTGGGAGGAGTCGCCCTCCAAATGGACGACTCGATCCACGTGGGCGACTGGGTGCAGCTTGAGAACGGGAAACAAGGGAGAGTCACCGAAATCCGCTGGCGGCACGCGGTGGTCGAGACCCGTGATTGGGACACCATGATCATTCCCAATGCTTCGCTGCTGGCCCAGAACATCATCATCCTGGGCAAGCGGCAGGGCCAAACCGTCAAGCACCGCATGTGGGTCTACTTCAACGTGGATTTCCGCTTTTCCCCGGCGGAAGTGATCGAGGTCGTGGACAAGGCCCTGCAGGAGGCGCCCATCGAGAATGCAGCCACGGACCCAGCGCCCCACTGCATCTGCTTTGATTTCGCGAAGGATAACCGGGACAGCTTCGCCTACTACGCGGTGCGCTACTGGCTAACCAACCTGGCCAAGGACGACCCGACCAGCTCCCTCATCCGGCTCCGCGTGCACGCGGCGCTGCGCCGCGCGGGAATTCCGTTGGCGGTGCCCGCCGCGGCGCTCTTCATCTCCCAGGACGATCCCGACCACGACCGCCGCAAGATCAGCCGCGGGCTCGACATGCGGGTGGCAGCCCTTGACAACGTCACACTATTCGATCACATGACTCCCGAGGAGAAAGCGCGCATCGCGCCGCGCATCCGCCATGTTCCGTTCACCAAGGGCGAGGTCATCACGAAGCAGGGCGCCACCGCCCATTGGCTCTATGTCTTGACCAAGGGGGAAGTAGAAGTGCGCCTCCGCTCTGAATCGGGTGAAGAACGCGCCATCAACACCATCAAGGCCCCGGCTTTCTTCGGCGAGATGGGTGTGATGACCGGCGCCAAGCGGTCCACCACCATCGTTGCTCTCACAGAGGTGGACTGTTTCCGCATCGAAAAGGACGATTTCCACCAGATCATCACCGAACGCCCGGAGATCGCGGACGGCATTTCCAGCATTCTCGCTCAGCGCCAGGTGGAATTGGCCGCAGAGCGGGAGAACCTGGACTCCACTGAACGCAACCGGCGGCTGGATGCGGAGCAGAGCCGGATACTTGCCGGCATCAAGGCGTTCTTTGGCCTGGAGGACTAGACACACTCTGGGCCATATCAAAATCCAGGGATTCAGTTGCTGAACAGGAAATGCATGACATCGCCATCCTGCACCACGTATTCCTTGCCTTCGGTGCGCATCTTGCCAGCGTCCTTGGCTCCCAGCTCGCCTTTGTACTGGACGAAATCCGGGTAGGCGATCACCTGGGCACGGATGAAGCCTTTCTCGAAATCCGTATGGATGACGCCCGCCGCCTGGGGGGCCGTGTCTCCCACGTGGATGGTCCAGGCGCGGACCTCCTTGACGCCCGCGGTGAAGTAGGTCTGGAGGCCCAGCAATCGGTAGCTCGCGTGGATCAGCACGTCGAGGCCAGGTTCGGCCAGGCCAGCCTCCTCCAGGAACAGGGGGCGTTCCTCGGGGGAGAGTTCCTGGATTTCCGCCTCGAGTTTCGAACAGATGGGGATCACGGGGCAGTTCCGCTCGGCCGCGATGCGGGTCAGCATCGCGAAATGCTCGTTGCCTCCGGGGTTGCGGATGTCCGCTTCGGCGATATTGCCCACAATGAGCATTGGCTTCAGTGTGATCAGACCGTAGCTCTTGATGGCGAAGCGTTCCTCGGCGTTCAGTCCCACGGAGCTGGCCCACTTGCCATCGTTGAGGGCCGCGTAGACCCGCTCGAGGATCGCCACCAGCTGGGCCGCTTCCTTGTTGGCGCCGGAGGATTTCGTCAGCTTCCGGTTGCGTTCCAGGCCCTTTTCGACACCTTCCAGATCCTTCAGCATCAGTTCCGTCTCGATGATGCCGAGATCCCGCTCGGGGGCGATGGTGCCTTCCACGTGGGTGATGTCGCTGTCCTCGAAACAGCGCACCACTTGCACGATGGCATCCGTGTCGCGGATGTTGGTCAAGAAGGCGTTGCCCAGCCCCTCGCCCTTGCTGGCGCCCCGCACCAGGCCCGCGATATCCACGAACTCTTGGGAAGCCGGGAGGATGCGATGGGGTTTGACGATGGCCGCGAGATCAGCAAGCCGCTGATCGGGCACGTCCACCACGCCTGTATTGGGTTCGATGGTGCAGAAGGGGTAATTGGCTGAAGCCGCCCCTGCGCTGGTGAGCGCGTTGAACAGGGTGGACTTGCCGACATTGGGCAGCCCGACGATGCCGCATTGAACCGCCATGAAAACCTCGCAAATCAAGCCCGGATGAAGAAAGCCGTTGTTAGAAAATCACCCTTTCGCCCCGATGGCGAGAACGGCATAAGGGGCTGTAACAGAAGAACCAGAAAAGCACTGGTTATTCTGTAACGGCCCCTAAAAGGGCAATACTCCAGTGTCCCAAAGCATCGCCCCCTTGCAAAGCGGGGATTCTGGCGGGTGCTTCTTAAAAATATTTTTCATGAGTCCTTGCATGGAGGCCCGAGACGCCCTACGCTCCCCGGCAGACCAAAGTGTTGACTTGGCCAGACCGCTAATAATCTCAAGTTACCCAGGAGGCATGCATGATCGTCAAGGCGGAGTGGCCAGGTTATGTGATGGACATACTGGTCAAGCTTGGCCAGGAAGTGGAAGAAGAAGAGCCGCTCATGCTCCTGGAGGGCACCGACTCTGGCCACACGCCCTTCTACATCAACTCCCCCGAGGCTGGCAAGGTCCGGGAACTGCTCATCGAGGAGGGCGATTTCGCGGATGAGGACGATGATCTAGTGCTGCTGGGCGACGTCGAAGGCGAGTGAGGCCTTGGGCCTTCGCACCTTTAGGGGCCGTGCCAAAATAACCTGTGCGGTTCAGGTTATTTTGCTACGGCCCCTTCTGTCGGGGCGCCATCGAATAAACCAGATTATTTTGCAGCAACGACTTACCCATCAGTTGAACGCAGCCATGAAGGTTCACGAATAAAAATCTTCGTGTGCTAGTCGTGTCTTATCCTGGTTTCTATTTCAGCCAGATGAGCTGGATTGACCCTTGCGCCCACGATCGCTCCGCCAAGCTACAATCTCCTATCAAACGGAGGCAGGCATGGCGGTAATCCGCGCGGAAATGGCGGGCAAGGTTCTTGAAGTACTGGTGGGTGAGGGCGATACCGTCTCCGAAGACCAGGACCTCATCATCATAGAGTCCATGAAGATGCAGATCCCCGTGGGGTCCCCCGAGGAGGGCACGGTGGTGAAAGTCTTCGTGGTCCCTGAGCAGTTCGTGAATGAAGGCGATGCGATTGTTGAATTGGCATAGGGGATGCTCGTGGGCAATCAGATTAGGTTGGGGGTCTCGCGTATGAGCGAAGCGAATAC
>JAJYMZ010000154.1 GCA_021786615.1 Acidobacteriota bacterium | reverse complement strand
GGTTCAGCCACAACCTGGGCCTGGACGGCCAATGCGTAGCCTACATCCTGGGCCCCCGCATCCTGCGCGTAGGCGCGCCAATCATGGGCCAACCGCTTTCGGGCGGCAGCTTCCTGCTCACGGCGGATCAAATCAGCCAAAAAGGCGTTCACGCTGAGCGCGCTGCGGCGGGCCGCCTCCTGCAGGAAATGGCCAAGGCTCTCATCAATGCGAAGGGTGGTGCTGAACATGATGCGCCTCCATGCATCATTTTATGCATTCATATTTATGAATCAAGTGTTGTTTTATATGATCTGTGGGCGGTGGGTGCTCGACTCAAAACTTTTCAACTTTCGACTCAGGACTCACCCTCCCAACCCCCGGTTCCCCCGGTCCTGGCCCCACCGTATAAACTGATACCTCATCCGAACGGTCCCCCATGCTGCGAACTATCCTGTCCTTTTCATTCTTACTGCTTCCCGTGAGCGCCCTTGCCCAAAGGCCACCCGCGCCGGATGTAACGAAGGGAAGCGTCTTCGAAGCCACCTCCAATGCGGTGCGGCCCGGGGACTCGGTGGGCCTGCGCTGGGACTGCGCGGTCCCGGGGAAGGTGCGGCTGGACCCAGGCGGGCTCGTGATGGAACCCAAGGCCCAGGTCACGGTGAAGCCGTCGGCCACGACGGTCTACACGCTCACCGAAGCCAAAGCTGGCGGCCTGCTGCTAGGCCGCGTGGAAGTGCGCATCGAGCCCTACGCGCCCTACGGCGAGCCTGCGAAAGTATGCGCCTTCGAAGCCAGCACCCACGCAGTGTTGCCCGGCGAGCCGGTGGTGCTGCACTGGACCTGCACGGGCACCGCCAAGGTGAAACTGGAGCCCGGCGGCCTGGAACTGGATGGCCAGAGCGAGATCACCGTCACACCCTTGGAGACCACGCGCTACACCATCACCGCGTCCAATTTTGCCGGCGGCGCCTCCCGCACGGTGGAAGTGCAGGTGCTGAAATCCCCGGTGGGGCAGCCCGCAAGGGTCTGCGCCTTCACCGCGGACATGAGATCCATCCGCCCCGGCGAACCCGTGGAATTGCGCTGGGAGTGCGTGGGCGATTCCAAAGTCCGCTTGGAACCCGGCGGCCTGGAACTGGACGGCAAGGACCACATCACCGTGCAGCCCACGGAGACCACGGTCTACACGCTGAGCGCCGCGAATGTGCTCGGCGGTTCCAGCCGGAGCCTGGAAATCCGCGTCATACCTGGGCTTCCCAACAAAGTGGCGATCTCTAAACGGGAGCTAGAGGCCCTGCCTTTTCCTGTAACAATTCTTTCCGAAATTCCAAAATCTCAAGCCACACCTGAATTCCACCATTCAGATGTGAAGCCCGCGATCGAAGCTCCGAAGCGCGCCATTGAAGCGGTGGCAAAGCCTTCTTCATCGAATCCCGAGGCCGGTGAAACAATGAACGTCAATGAGACAAAAACAACCGCTTTCCGCGATGCGAACCTTCCCCTGGCCATCGCGTTGAGCGAAGCCCAGCGGGCTGCCACGTCACCCAATCAATGGACTCTGCGCCTGGTGGTCTCGGGTTCCTTGGAGGGCCTGAAAGTGCTGGCCAAGCATGGCGGTAAATCCGCCGAAGATCTCATGGTGCTGCCCTTCGTGCGCAAGGATGGCTTCCGCTGGTGGCAGGCCTGCTACGGCGCCTTCCCCAGCAAATCCGCCGCGCTCCAGGCCTACGCCAAACTGCCCGAAGCTCTGCGCAAGGCGCTGTCCAAGCCCCTGCTGCTGCACCTGGATCGGCTGCCCGGGGACGCGCCAAGGGCAGCCGAACCAGGCTCCTGAGACTTTGGGCCATGGGCGGTGGGCTGTGGGCCGTGGACTCAGGGCCATGAGAAATAACGAATTACAAATGGTGACCAGGGAGCATACCCGCCCAGTCACCCCCGACTCTCAACTCTCAACTCTCGACTCTTAACCCTCGACTTGATACTTGCGACTTCCGCCGATGCCATCCCGATCAAGGCCCGGCGCAGGCGCGGAAGGCCGGCAAATGATGGTTCCGCGAAGCTTCCTGGAGTTGGCGGAACACTCTGCCTACATCGCTTTCCCGCACCTGGGACAGCAGGCGGTCGTACATGGCGATGGAGGCTTCCTCGAGCTTCACACCCTGGGCACAGGCCTCGGGCAGCGTGGCGGGCGCCAAGGGCGGCGCTCCCTGGTAGGGATTCGGGGGGATCTTGATGTTGTAAGTGCGGAAGAGAGCCAGCAAGGCTTCCTGATCACGGCGCTCCGCGTCCACGATGCTGAGAAAGGGCTCCACTGCCCCGAACTTGGCCAGCACAGCCGCATACGTGGCCTCGGCCTTGCGCCCATCGGCCAGGGCTTCCAGCAGCGCGGCGCGGGTGGCGTCCGGCAAGGGCAAGGGCAGCGGTGCGGGAACGGGGGCCGGGACTGGGACTTGGATCAGTAGGAAGGGCAGCATGTCGCACCATCCTGCGAAAATGGGAAGACTAAAGATCGCCTGCCTTCATGATTTTCGCATGTGTTGTCCAACCGCCCGGGAAGCGTGATCCTAGATTCGCTCCAGCGCAGCCTGCAGCCTAGCTTCCACTTCCGCCGCCTGGGCCGGATCCAGCCGTTCGGTGAGCGTGAACAGCGCGCCCGGGTTCACCGCGGTGACTTCCACCGCATGAGGCAGTTCGCGCACCACCACATTGCAGGGCAGCAGCACCGCCACATCCGGCTCCAGGGCCAGCGCTTCGAAGGCCACGGCGGGAAGGCAGGCGCCCAGGATGACGCGGCGTTCTGAATCCTTGCCCAGCTTGGCCTTGAAGATGGCCTGGGTGTCCATCTCCGTGGGCACGCCAAAACCTTCAGCCGCGAGCGCAGCGCGCGTACGGGCCAAAACATCATCGAAGCTGGCGCCGGAAAGGGTCTTGCTGAATGAGTAAGTGGACATGATCAACTCCTAAGGGCGGTCCAGGGACCGGCGTTGTGGACATCCGTGAAGCCTTTGCCTTTGAGCATAGATACAGCCATGGCGCTGCGGGAACCGCTGGCGCAGCAGAGCAGCACCGGCCTTGCCGGATCCAGTTCACCGGCGCGGCTTTCAAGGCTGTCCAGCGGTATGTTTTTCGAACCCGGAACATGGCCGCCTCGGAATTCCCCGGACGTTCTCACGTCCACCACCTGGGGGTTCCGGGCCATCAGCGCAGAAAGCTGATTCGCAGGGATGCCGCGGCGCCGCCACATCAGCCAGGCGAAGACCACGAGGACGGGGATCCAAATCCAGATGGTCATCGGGCTCCCGCCGCTTCCAGCGCGTGCACCAGCGTAGGCGCCTGCTGCACGCCCACCCAGCGCTTGGCGACCTTGCCGCCTTGCAGCACCACAAGCGTGGGAATGCTTTGCACACCAAAGGTGGCGGCGAGCTGCGGTTCCTCGTCCACATTGACTTTGGCGATGATGGCCTTGTCGCCAAGGGTGTCGGAAACCTGCTCCAGGATGGGGCCCTGCATCCTGCAGGGGCCGCACCAGGGGGCCCAGAAATCAATGAGCACCGGCGAGTCCTGCTTGGAGACTTTTTCGAAGGCGCCAGTGGTGACGTGGATGACGTTGGACATGTGAATCTCCCTTGAATGATTATTTTGAGAAGGCCCAGATGAGGCCCATGACGCCACCGTAGAGAATGGTGCGGAGCGGCGTTGCGGTGAGAGGGCAGGTGCCCGTGGTGCAGCCCACCAGTTTCTGGTAGGCGAAGCCCAGGGCTCCGCCGACGGCGAGGCCCAGGATGATGCGTTTTGCGAGCAGCAGATTCATGGCACCTTCTTTCCTGGAACTTCGACCCAGAACCAGCCGCGCAAATCCCCGGCCTGGTAGCCCGTGGCCTGGTCATGGGGATACTTCGCTTTCAGAGCCGAACGCACGCCCGGAGGGATGCCGGCATCCGGACCGTGGCAGACCAGGCAGGCCTGGCCAAGACGGATCGGGAGAAGCGCCCGCATGCCCCCGTCGGGTGCCTGGATGAATCGCGGTTCCGCGACCTTGGCGGCTACCAGGGTTTCGGCCCACGCGGGGATTCGGTTGGAGGGGTTGCGCAATTTCGCGGAGGTGCGCCCGATGCGGACTCCGTTGCTTCGGCCAACCTTTTCGGCCATGGCGGGAGCTTCGCCGTGGCAGACTTCCACAGCCTTTGCGGGACCTTGGGATTTCATGACCTCCTGAAGCCGGCTCAGGAGCATCCCGGCCAACTCCGTTCGAGCGGCCTCGGCTTTGGCCTGAAGGCCCCCATCCTGGGCCGGTGCGAACGCACAGATCGGGATGGCAAGCAACGCGGCGAATTTCATGGCTGCACCCCGCACTCTGGGACGTCCTCTTTCACGCCGAGCTTGCGCAGGATGGTGGCCATCAGGCACCAGTTGGTGAAGGCGCTTTGGAGCAGGTTGGCGCCGACGAAAGCGGTGAACCAGAGGAAGTAGGGGCTCACGAAATGCGCGAGCAGAAGGCTGGCCAGGATGAAAGTGCCAGCGATGGCGTGAAGGGCGCGATAGATCGGAA
>JAJYMZ010000055.1 GCA_021786615.1 Acidobacteriota bacterium | reverse complement strand
GGGGAGCTTGTTTCGGGTTTCAGGAAGAGCGCCGCCAGCGGCGGCAACGTGAGGTTGAGGGATTGCGGGAAACCGTGGGCGGGGATGGATTCTGATTCCACGCTTCCCAAGTTGCCAAGATTCCGCCCACCATAGTGGGCGGAATCCGTGTTCAGCAGTTCTTCATAGTTTCCGGGGGCCGGCACACCGATGCGGTAGCCCTCCTTGGGACGGGCGGTGAGATTGAAGGCCACGGCCACAAAGTCAGCTGGATTCGAAGCCCGGCGCAGCAAGGTCAGCACGCTGTTGAAGCGGTCGCCGCAGTCAATCCACGCGAAGCCCCCGGGCTGGCAGTCACCTTCATATAAAGCTGGATGACTGCGATAGAGGCCGTTGAGATCGCGCACCAGATCGTGGATGCCCTTGTGCTCAGGCTGGTGGAGCAACTCCCAATCCAGGGCCGTGTCGTGGTTCCATTCCCTCTTTTGAGCGAATTCACCGCCCATGAAGAGCAGCTTCTTGCCGCCGTGGGCGAAGAGCCACGCATAGAGCAGGCGCAGGTTGGCGAAGCGTTCCCAGGGGGCGCCGGGCATCCTGCCGAAGAGGCTCCGCTTCTCGTGGACCACCTCGTCATGGGAGAGCGGCAGCACGTAGTTTTCCGCATCGTGGTAGAGCATCGAGAAAGTGATTTCGTCGTGGTGGCGGGGTCGCGCCATCATACCCTGGCCCAGGTAGCGCAAAGTGTCGTGCATCCAGCCCATGTCCCATTTGAAGCCGAAGCCCAGGCCTCCCTGGTTCGTGGGACGGGACACACCGGGCCAGGAAGTGGATTCCTCCGCCACGGTGAAGGTGTCCGGGAACTGCGCGTAGACCGCTTCGTTCAGGCGGCGCAGGAACGCCACGGCCTCCAGGTTTTCCCTTCCTCCCTGGCGGTTGGGAATCCACTGCCCGGCCTTGCGGCTGTAGTCCAGGTAGAGCATGGACGCCACCGCATCCACCCTCAGTCCATCTACATGGTACTGATCGAGCCAGAACAGCGCGTTGGCGATGAGGTAGTTCTGCACCTCCGCGCGGCCGTAATTGTAGATGAGCGTGCCCCAGTCCATGTGGCGCCCCTGGCGGGGGTCCGCGTGCTCGTAAAGATGGGTGCCATCGAACCGCGCGAGGCCGTGGGCGTCTTCCGGGAAGTGCGCGGGCACCCAGTCCAGGATGACGCCGATGCCCGCCTGATGCAGGGCGTCCACGAAGGCTTTGAAGTCCTCTGGGGAGCCGAAGCGGCTGGTGGGCGCGAACAGGCCCAAGGGCTGATAGCCCCAGGAGGGATCGTAGGGATGCTCCATCACCGGCAGCAGCTGCACGTGGGTGAACCCCAGCCAGCTCACGTAGGGCGCCAAGTCCGCGGCGATCTCGCGGTAGTTCATGAAAGACCCGTCCGGCCGCCGCCGCCAGGAACCCAGATGCAATTCATAGATGCTCATGGGTGCCGTATGGGCTTTTCTATTCCGGCGTTGTTCCAGCCACCCGTGGTCGCCCCACACATAGGCGGGAAGCCCATGGACGATGGAGGCGGTGCCGGGGGCGATCTCGCACCTGAAGGCGAAGGGATCGGCCTTCAGAGGCAGCAGCTTCCCGTCCGGGCCGTGGATCTCGAACTTGTAGAGATCGCCTTGGCTCAAGGCCGGCACGAAGGTCTCCCAGAATCCGTTGGGGCTCAGCGGCACCAGCGGATGAGCGCATCCGTCCCACGCGTTGAAGTCCCCCACCACGCTGACTCGCTTAGCGTTAGGCGCCCACACCGCGAAGCTCACGCCCTCGAGCCCATCCATAACCTGAGGATGGGCTCCCAGTTTCTGGTAAGCCCACAGATGCTTCCCCTCGCCCAGCAGGTGCAAATCCAGGTCGCCGAACTTCGAGGCGAAGCGGGAGGGGTCCATGGATCATTCTAGGATGCAGGAGGCTGAAGCGGGCTCGGTGGCATATAGATTGAACACCTGTTACGGGCAGACTCACCTGCCGGTCAGCTACTTTTCCAAATTTTCCGTCACAAATCTTGGGGGAGAGGAATCTGAACCCCGATCCATCAACCCACAGGAGGTTTTATGCGCTCAGCCAAACTTCGCTTCGCCTTGCTTCCGCTTGTGTTTCTAGCTGGAGCCCCGGTTTTTTCTCAACAATCGGAGTCCAAGGCCCTCTATGACAGATTGGGCGGCGTGTACCCCATCGCCACGGTGGTGGACGATTTCATCGAGCGGCTTCTGGTGAACAAGACCTTGAACGCCAATCCGGCCATCAAGGCCGCGCGAGCGCGAGTGCCCAAGGCGGGCCTCAAGTACCAGGTGACTTCACTGGTGTGCCAATTGGCAGGGGGACCCCAGAAGTACGAAGGCCGCAGCATGAAGGCGTCCCACGCGCATCTCCACATCACCGAAAAGCAGTGGGCTGCCATGGTGGCGGACTTCAAGAAAACCCTCGACAAGTTCAAAGTGCCCGAGAAGGAACAAAGTGAGCTGTTCGGCGCCGTGGGGGCGGCCAAGCCCGACATTGTCGAAGGGACCCTAAAATAAATCGGGCAGACCTCAGCGCTTCATCAGCCGCGTGGGCGATAGCGCGTGCTCGCCGCGCTGGTGGTACAGCTCCGCCGCCAGCTTTCCCACGGCCAGGCCTGTGGTCATGCCGTGGCCCCCCAGGCCAGCAACCCAGAACAGGTTGGGGTTCACGGGATCCCAGCCTAGAACGAAGCGCCGGTCCGGCGCGAAGGTGCGGAGGCCGCTCCAGGCCCGGGCGATGCCATGGTTGATGAGGCCGGGGGCCAGTTCGTGCATGGCATCGGCGAGCTGCTCGAAGACCTTCGCGTGGGTTTCGGGCTGCAGGCCGGAAGCGGGCGGGGCCACTTCGTCCTCGTCGCAGGGGCACATGAGCAGGCCGCCGCTTTCGGGTTTCAGATAGAGCGGGCCGTCCACCCACCAGACGTAAGGTTGATCCTGGCCGTAGGGCTGATCGCTCCAGGCCAGATGCCTTCTCAAGGGCCGAAACGCGAGGTCGAGGCCACCGGCCTTGCGCCCCAGGTCGCCCGCCCAGGCACCGGCGGCGTTGATGATCGAGCCGACGCTAAGCGATCCTTCGGCTGTTTCCACGCGAAAACCTTCATGGGTGGGCTCGATGTCCCGCACCTCGCAGCCGTAGCGCAATTCCACGCCGGCCTCGCGCGCGCCCCTCGCGCAAAGGCCCAGCAGCCCATGCACGTCTATGACACCGTCCGAAGGAACGCATAGATGCGCCTCGGCCCAGCAGCCTTCGATGCCCGCGCCCGCCTTACGCTTGACCATGACGCCCAGTTCCTCAGCTTCAGTTTCGACATCATCCAAAGCGGTGGCATCCCTGGCCAGCAACAGACCTCCGGTGCTCGTCAGCAGCCCCGCCTCGGCCAGGCGATTTCTTCCCTCCACCGCCAATCGCGAATGCTCCCGCCGCCCGGTCAATTGGCGCGCGATGCCCGCGCTGTGTCCTGAGGCGTAAAAGCCCGGCAGGACCTCGCGATCCAGCAGCAGGATGCGTTGCTGCGCTTGCCGCGATAGGTGATAGGCGGTGGAGAGACCGGCGATGCCGCTTCCCACCACCAGGATGTCCCACCGTTCCGCCAAGGCCATGCAGCCATGATGACAGGGCGGGCTGAACGTGGGCGCGCGTCGCGCCGTTGTAATGTGAACCAGGGAATCAGGCAATTGATGGATGGCACGCAGGGCCTGTCAGAGCATCCCCTTCATCCCTGTTGAAAAAAGTGTTTTTGACAGGGATGGGGGGGATGGCAGTCCTGATTGGTGAAGGGAGAGGGAATGTTATTTCGATGTGAAAACGTATTCCGGATCCCAAGGCACATCAAATCGTGGGCGAATTGCCAGCGGGCGGCTCCCATAGCTCTACCTTGTTCCCCTCGGGATCCATGACCCACCCGAACTTGCCGAACTCGGATTCGTCGGTCTTGGATTCCACGTCGCAGCCTTCGTCGCGCAGGGTTGCCAGCAGGGCATGCAGATCTTCAACCCGGTAATTGACCATGAAGGGAGCGGTACTCGGCGCGAAGTACTCGGATGTCGCGGGGAAAACGCTCCAGACGGTCGCGCCATCCGGATTTGGCTGGCTGGGGGAGTGCCATTTGAAGGTGACGCCACCCCATTCCTCAACTTCCAAGCCCAGGTGTTTGCGATACCAATCGCGCAGGACATCAGGTTCATTGGCCTTGAGGAAAACACCGCCAATGCCCGTGACGCGTTTCATGGACAACTCCTGAGTGCTTCGTTCGGCTATAGCTTAGTGCCAATTTGCCACTTTCGATTGACTATTTTCGATTACCAATTAGCGAGGGTCACGGTGATCGCATGTTGTTAATAGGGAATCGAAAATATCCGGAGCCTAGTGCCGAATATTTTGACTGGATGAGAAGTCTGGAGTGGTATGATATTCCCACCCCTGGTGGGGAGGGATATCGGAGTCTGGAATGATCACCCTGGAAATCAAGGGCATGACCTGCGGCCATTGCGTGCATGCGGTGACGGAGGCGCTGCAAGGCGTGGCAGGCGTCGAGCAGGTGCTCGAGGTCAATTTGCAAA
>JAJYMZ010000017.1 GCA_021786615.1 Acidobacteriota bacterium | reverse complement strand
CAGCCAGGCGGGAGCTGGGGCGGGGACGGCCCGACACCTGGAATTCCATGGGCGCGCTGGTGGACGCCAGCGACCAGAGCATGTGCAGGGCATCCGGGCCATCATCGTGGTCGGCCATGGGCCAATGGCGGAGCTGCGCGATGAGCGCTTGCTGGGTGATGTGCAGCTGAATGTCGCCGTTGACCACATGGGGCTGGATGCTCGCGATGCGCAGATCCTTGTCCGCATTGGGCAGGATGGCCCGCGCCGGAATGGGAATGCCGCGCTGGGCGCCGCGCTTGGCCAGCTCGGTGCGGAAAAACTCCTGAAACTGAATGGATTCCACGCCCCAAACAAGGCAGCGGTACTTGGCCTGGAGCCTGATGATGTCTTCGATGATCAGATCGGGCAGGCGCTTGGCGACCAGGGCCTCGATGACCGAGAGCTTGAAAGTCTTGCGATTCCAGCCGCCCACCAGGATGGCGCTGGGGTCGCGGCCCTTGCCGCTCTTGCCCAGGGATGGATCCACGGTGCCGAAGCACACCAGGTCCGGCTCCAGGCTCACCCAGTAATGGAAGGTGTGGAAGGCGGCGTTCTCTTGGCTGATGGGATCGTTTTGCAGCTCGGAATCAAAGGCGGCGTGGCCGTCCCGGGCACGGATCTTCATCAGCACCTGGATGGGGCGTTTCGCGGGCCAGGACACCACAGAACCGGCTTCCATGAGCTTCTTGTGGCCCGAGTGGAAGGCCTTGGCGGCGGCTTCGCCTTCGTTCAGGTACAGCTCCTCCCACCTCTCCCAGAGGTCCATGCGGTCGGGCCATTGCTCGATGGCCTTGAAGGTGGCGGATTCCCAGAGGGGATTCTTGAGGGTGCGGGCCAGCACCGAGTCGTAATGGAGGATCGTCCCGATGTAAACAACGTCCAGGGTATCGTCGGCATCGCCGAGCTTGAGCACGGTTTTCGAGATCCAGCGCTGGAGCTTGTCCCGTTGCTCGGGGCTCTGCACGTTCTCATCGTTTTCCAGGTCATCCAGCACCACCAGGTCGGGCCGGTGCGGCCCGTGGCGACGGCCGCGCATGCGCTTGCCGGAGCCGAAGGCCTGCACCTTGCGGTTGTTGGTGGTCACGATGACGCCCTGCTGCCACACCCGGCCCTGGCCGGTGCTGCTGGGGTAGTCCATAGCCAGGCGCGGGTTGGTGTCCAGCTCGGCCCGGATGGCTTCCATCATCTCGGCGGCCTGCTCGAAGGCGTCCATCACCAGGCAGATGTAGTTGCGGCGCTGGGTCACCACCAGCCAGATCACAAAGATCTGGCTGACCAGGGTGGATTTTGCCTCGCCCCGGGGCGCGGCGATGGCGAGCTTGGTGCCGCCCATGAACTGGGCCACCTTGGCCAGGCGCTTGTAGAGCCAGTCATGGAGCTTGCTTCCAGGGCCCTGGACGTAGTGGGGGAAGTAGGTGCGGGCGAAGAACTCCAGATCCGAATCGGCCTTGCCGCGGCGCGTCTTCAGGGCGGCGGGATCTTGATCAAATCCGGTGACCTGGGCCTCGATCTCGGCGCGCAGGGTCTCCCCCAGCTTCCTGATCTGGTCCCGGAACTCCCGGGCGTTGGGTTCGCTCTGGTAGCGCATTTAGGTTCCGTAGGCCCGCGCCAGGTCGGCGCTGAAGTCCTCCAGCACTTCGGCAAAGACCCCCGCCACCTCGGGCTTGTGCTCCCGTAGGTAGCCCGCCAGGCGCTGGAGCACGTCGGTGGCCATGGCCAGCTTGGAGAGGCGGGGCGAGGCTTTGCCCACGGCATTCATGGTCTTGGTGAAGGCATCCGCCAGGCGGCTGATGGTTTCGGCCTTCTTGAGGGGCTCCAGGTCTGTGGCGTTTTCGATGTCGGTGAACACGACGTTGTACATGCGCAGGAACCGCTCCAAGCAGTCGCGGGCGCTCACGCTCATGCCTTCCTGGGTCATCAGGCTGGCGGCGCGGGCTTCATCCCAATCGTCGCCGTCTTTCTTGGCCTTGGCCTTGATGCGCTGGGCGTTGCGATAGCTGTAATCCACCCGGGCGGCGGCTTCCAGGACCGTCAGGCCCTTGTGGACATAGAGCGCCCGCAGGGTGTGGTTACGCTCGCCGTTGGCTCTGGTCATGGTAGCTCCCCCGGATGTTGTCGAGCTTCTTGTCCATGTCGCCAAGCTTGGTGTCAATACGCTCCATGGTGCGGTCGTGTTCCGCTTTGGTGAGGTAGTACTTGGACATCTCCAGGCGGGCCTCTAAGAGCGCGATCTTGGCCTCTTCGGCTTTGACCTCCACTGCCTCCACCCGGACGCCCAGGTCTTCGACGATGCCCTTACCGTGGCGCTCGTAACGCACGATGAGGCCGGATATGGTCGCGATGACGAGGGTCGAGAGCAGCATCACGAGCCAAATAGGGAGGGTGACGTTCCCGGCGGGAGGCACTACAGCACCGCCGCGATCTTGAGGATGTTCACGGCTGCCACCGCCGCCCAGTTCCCGGCCTGCTGGCTGACCCAGAGGGACACCAGCACGTTGGCGATGGGCAGCCAGGCCCGGTTGAATATCAGGCCCCAGACGCCGCTGAATTTGAGGCCCGAAGCGATGATCTTGACGGCGGTGCTGAGGGCGATCTCCCGGTCGAACTTGGCGCCCTTGCTGCCGTCCGGGTCGTTCTGCTTAATGATCTCCTGCTTGGCCAGCTCCACGGCGGTGCAGACGGCGCCGACGAACTGCAGGATCTCCGGGAAGGTGGTCCAAAGCGCTGGGGGAATGAGGGCCTGGGGCCATTTGAGCTTGCGCACATCGCCCCACTCCTTGAAGACCGGGGACAGGTCCACGTACTTCTGGACCTCCTTCTCGAAGGCGGCGGTATCAATGCTGACGATGAAGTTGCTCATTATTTCGTCCCCCAGGAATAGGAGCCCAGCAGCATGGCGCCGCCATTGCCGTAGCCGGTGGTGATTTGGAAATTGCGAGTCAGGTGCTTGGAGACCAGGAACACGGGATAGATGCGGTCACGGGCCAGGCCTGAGCCGAGATGAAAGGTGTACTTGGGGACGGGCGCCAGGCGCGCTACTTCCGAGGCAGGGAAGTAGGCGTCGGCACCACTCAAGGGGATTTCTTCGGTGACTCCATTCACGTTTCGGGAAACCCGGACAGCGGCGCGGAGCCCATCCGCGCCGGTACGCCACTCCCCGAAGGCCGCGTTGAACTTCTCTTCGTAGTTGTTCCAGTACACCGAAGTTTCAAAGGTCGGGCTGACGGCGATATTAGCCTTGGTGAGCGGGGGCAGGCCGCCCCGGTCCTGCTTGACGGTCCCCGTCCAGCCTTCGAAGGAAGGCTCCATGGGCACCACTTGGAGCGGCGAGGCGGATGCGGGGACGGTGCCCGAAGCTGTGACGGTGCTAACGATCACGCCGCCCTGCCGCTTGATTTCCCGCAGGATCTCCGGGCCTAGAGCCTTTTTGACGATGTCTCCAAGTTGAGAGTCGGTCACCACATGGCCCTGGGCCTGGTAGGCCGGGCCGAATTTCTCGAACTTGGCCGTGAGCGTGGATTCGAAGGCGTCCTGGGTCGCCTGCTGTTGACTCCGCATCACGAAGTAAACACTGGCGGCCGCCAGCACCGCGATGAAGACCGTGAACAGACCGGAGCTATGTTTTTCGCTCATGAGCGGGCCTCCTGGGCGGCGATCTCGATCCGGTAGCGGCGGTTGCGGTAAACGTAGGCGATGGTGATGGCGGCGTTCTTCTCCCCCGTGACGCGCGGGAGCGTCCGCAGGATCACGTCGGGGCCGCTCAGCCCCAGATCAGCGGCCAGGCGCAGGGCGCGGGCGGCGCTGCCGGGACCGGCGTTGTAGCCCACCAGGTAGCCGTCCGGCACGGGGATGCGGGCTTCCAGCCACTGGTCGTAGCGATGCATGCCGCGGATGGCTATCACGGGATCGAAGGGGGACGCGCCCACGGGCACCCAGCCGCGTTTCTGGTAATCGCCCCAGGTCCTGGGCATCGCCTGCCCCAGCCCCTGGCCGCCGTCGAAGGCCACCACGTTGGGATCCATGCGGCTTTCGGCCTTGGCCTGGGCCGCGCGGTGAAGCCACTGGGGGCCGCACTCCGCCTGGAAGAGCGCCTTGAAAGGCAGCTCCGCCCGCCCGCGGGAGGCCGCCGCGGAAACTGCTGGCGGAGCTGCTGCCGGGGCAGCCAGGAGGACCGCCACGGCAAGGGGATGGAGGAGCTTCAGCATCAGAATTTGGCTTTCGTGAACAGGGTCCAGCAGGAGTAGGTGGGCAACTCAATGGCCTTGGCCCAGTCGCGTTCCATGCGGGCGCCGGGGCTCTTGGTCCATCCGGGCACCAGGAACACTTCGTCGCAAGCCAGCAGCAGGAAGCGGCAATCGGCCATGGCCTCGTTCCAGGTCGCAAAGGGCTGGATGGCGACGTGGGGCACCATGACCCGGCGCCGGAAGACCAGCACCAGCACCAGGCCCCAGAACAGCGCCTTCAGGATGTTCCAGCGGACGCGGGGCTCTTTGGGATTCGAGAAGGCCCCGGCCACGTAGACGCAGCGGCTGTGGGAGCGGGGGGGGGGGGGGCGGGACGGTCAATTCAGCACC
>JAJYMZ010000148.1 GCA_021786615.1 Acidobacteriota bacterium | reverse complement strand
CGTGTCCGCACCAGAGTCCATCCTGGATCATGCTGTCCAGGAGTTGCACATGGCCCATGCGGGCGCCCCAGCGGGCCGAAGGCAGCAGGTACATGGCGTTGCTCATGCTCTCGGTGCCGCCGCCGATGGCGATATCCGCGTCCCCCACGGTGATGCTCATGCCCGCCAGGGCCACCGCCTTGAGGCCGCTGCCACAGACCTGGTTGGGGGTGTGGGCTGGAGTGCTGAAGGGGATGCCCGCCTTCAGGGCCGCCAATCGCGCCACATTCTGGCCCGAACCCGCCTGGAGCACGTTGCCCATGACCACGTCGCCGATCTGATCCGCCGGAACCCCGGCGCGATGGATGGCTGCCTGGATGGCCAGGGCGCCCAACTCCACTGAGTTCAGGGGCTTGAGGCTCCCGCCAAAAGAGCCCACCGCGGACCGGGTCGCTGCAAGGATGTAGATGGACATGAATGCCTCCAGATACCAACCAGTCTAGCGGCTCAGAGTAATGAACGAGGGGGACCGCCTGCTCGCTTCGCTCACTACGTCCCCCTCGTGCTCCCCACGCGGTGTCCGGGCAAAGCCCGGCCACCGCGTCTGATATCAAGTTCTAAGCCACTGCAAATTGACCCCGTAGACTGCTCAGTGGTCCCCGCCTGACAGTTTTCTGAATGGAACAACCATGCGACTCCAAACCCTGCTCCCTCTTGCCGCCTTCCTCGCCTCAGGGCTCCTTCAGGCCCAGAAACCGCCCACACCACCTAGTCCCCCCTCGGCGCCATCCTGGGCCCTGAGCGGTCCCACGCGAACCGAACAGCGGAACGAAAAACTCCAGTACGGCTCCAAGCTCTGGGTCAAGAACCGCAACGGTGGCATCAGGGTCACGGGCTGGGACAAGGAGGAGGTCGCGCTCACGGCCCTGATCCGGGACTCCGAGCGGCGGAAAGTGGAACTGGTCCTGCGGCATATCGGCGCGGACATGGATATTGAAGCGGTTTTCCAGCAACCTTCCTGGTCCTTCGGCTTCGTCACTTCGCCGCGCTGCGAGATGACCCTGAACGTGCCCCGGAAGGTGCTGGGCTTCTTCCACACCACCAATGGCAGCGTGCAGGTCTCCAATCTGGAAGGCTATGCCCGCTGCGAAACCACCAACGGCGAAATCAAACTGCGTGACATCAAAGGCGAGGTCCAGGCGGACAGCACCAACGGCGCCATCGAGGCCGTCAACCTGAAAGCCCGCCTCAAGGGCGGCACCACCAACGGCAGGCTGGTGCTCGAAAATGTCGAGGGCGGCATCGCCTTGGAAACCACCAACGGCGGCATCTCTGCCAAGAATCTCGATGGCTGGGGGGAAGGCATCAAGCTGGAAAGCACCAATGGCGGCATTGATGTGGACCTGGGCTCCGCCAGTGGCGATATTTTCCTGGAAAATTCCAATGGCTCTCTTGAAATCAACATCCCGGGAGGCCAGATCATCGAGAAGGAAAAACACAGCGCCCACATCAAGCGCCCCGGCAAGAACCAGCGCATCGAGCTGAATACCACCAACGGGCATATCAGCATCCGCTAAGCCGTCCCGGGTCCGGCATAGAGGCTCCAGCTCTGCGAACGTGGTGAGCAGAGAGGCTCCGCGTCCACGAGCGTAGCGAGTGGGAGCACGCACTGCGCCCGATAGCTGGAGCGGCCGTAACGAACTATCCAGAAAAGCGCTGGATATTTCGCAACGGCCGCTAAGCTAAGCGGGTGAGATATCTCCGCGGGATCATCGCCCTTCTTATCGCCACGGCATTGCCAGCCCAGGGACCCGAAACCACCGATCGGCGGCTTCCCAACGGCATGCGCGTCCTGGTGGTGGAGCGCCCCAGCAACGGCATGGTCCACGCGGCCCTGTTCGTGCGGGGCGGGCGCAGCGATTCAGGTGGGCTTCCTTCCTCCATTGTGGAACTCCTGGCGCGAAGCCTGTTCGGGCGCGTCACGTCCGCGGATCTCTCATCCAAGACCGAGCCCATCGTCCATGAAGAAGAGGCTCTCTGCGAGGCCGTGCGGCGAGAAACCCTGCAGCAATCCCGGCTTGGACCTGGCGATGAACCCCCGGAAGCAGCAGCTTTGCACTCCAAGGCCTTGGCCCGCTTGAAGGCAGAGCTTGGAGATGAGGCTTCCCTGGACCTCATGGAGCAGCTTGGCGTCACCGCTAGACGCACCCACGCGAACGCGGACTATATCGCCACTGCCTGTGATCTCCCTGCCAGCCAGCTGGGGCCCTGGGCCCAGCTCGAAGCCAGGCGTGTCAAGGATTTGAACCTGTATCGCTTTCCCTTGGAGCGAGCAAATTGGCTTGAGGATTTGCGCAAGTCGGGCCGGGCCGACGTGGGCCTTTCCCCCTTGCTGGGCAGTGCTTTCGTGGGCCAGCCCTACGCCTCGGTTCTGGACGAGAATCCCGGGGCCATCGCGTGTCTCACCAGGGCGGAGGCCAAGACCCTCGCGGCAAGGTTGTTCTCGCCCGATCGCATGATGATGGTGCTGGTGGGCGATGTTTCAGCCGAGGCCATCGTCCCGATCCTGGAAGGGAGTTTCGGCCATTTGCAGAGCAGTACAGAACCTGAACCCACGCCATCGGGTTCCAGCCCGTCCATGTCCACCCTGCGTCTGCAAGTTTCCCGTTCCAAGCATTCGCGAATCTACCTGGGCTGGCGCATTCCACCGGCTTCCGGTCCGGATTCGCTGGCCCTGGCGCTGACCGCCCAAGTGCTCGGCCAGGGATCCAGCGGGCGTCTGCAACATTTGCTGGATCGCGGCCTGGCCCGCAACGTGAAGGTGGAGCTCGGCATTCCTGGATCAAGGGCCTTGAATCTGCTGCTCATCACCGCGGAACCCGAAGCGGGACACAGTCTGGCGGAGCTGGAAATAGCCTTGCGCGGCGAAGTTCTCCGGCTCATGGAAGAGCTGGTTCCCGGCGATGAATTCCAGAAAGCCTTGAACCAGATCGAGCTCAAGGACCTGTCCGCCGAAGCGGATCCGGCCACCCTGGCCACCCGGCTCGGCAAGGGATGGGCCGTGCTCGGGGATTGGCGCCAGGCCTTTCTGCCCATCCAGCGGCTTCAGCAGATCCGGCCCGATGATATCCAAAGGGTCGCAAGGTTCCATCTGGCCATGGATCGGCTGATCGTCGGAATCGTAGAACCGGACCCCAGCCTCAGCGAAGATCCTCTGGACCGCAAATTGGCCCAGGCCCTGAGGGCCTTGGCCCTGCGCAAGGGCGTGGAACCCGCCAAGGCGGAAACCTTGGTGCAGGAAGGCTTGAGGCAGCTGCAGATGCTGCCGCGGGAGCAGCGGGTCACCACCTTGAAGCTGCTTGATCCGACGGTCGAGGACTCGAAACCAAAGGAGGCTCCATGAAAAGGCTCATGGCGGTGCTCATGCTGGTGATGCCCCTGACTGCCCACCCACAAGATGAGATCCAAGAGGCTGTTCAATCCTTTCGGATGCAGAACGGGTTGCGCGTTCTGCTCCTGGAGGATCACCAGCATCCCATGGTCCACCTCCAGCTGAGAGCCACCTGGGCACCTCCCGGAGTCAGGGAAATGCCCCCTGCCTCAGAGATCAAAAACAAGCTCTCCACCCCAATTACGCAGGGTCCGATGGCACTCGAGCCCTTGGCGCTGCGCCTGCTAGACCGATGTGCCGTAGGCAGCCGCACTCGGCAGGGCTTCAACCGCGCCGTGGAAGAGCGCGGCCTCCGCTTACGGCTTTCAGGGGCGCCTGATGGCCCTGTCTGGAACCTCTCCGGCGGAAGCCCAGAGGCCGAGCTCGCCTTCTCACTCCTGGCCGATGCCGTGATGCGCCCGATTCCCCAAGGGGGGGATCTCGATACGCTGAGGCTCAACTTCATCAACGATCTTCATGAGCAGGGAAGTAGAGAGTCCGCGCGAATCGCCTTCCTCCGCCAGCTGGAAAGGCCCGGCCTGGCCCTGGAATCTATTACGGAAAAAAGCCTGGCTAGGATCTATCTGGAAGACCTGCAGCGCTGCATCGGGGCGACCCTGCGGCCGAACCGCGCGGTGCTGGCGATCTCAGGCGATCTGACCCTGTCCCAGGCCAGGCAGATGGTCCAGCTCAATTTCGGCGCCTGGAACGAGGGGAGCGGCCAACCTGCCACCCCCCCGCCGCTGCTGGCGGCCCGCCCTTCGGCCTTCCCGCCCACCATCATCCCGGCGGATCAGCTGGAAACAAGTCTGGCGCTGCCCTTCCGGCCGGCGGACCGGAAACAGCGCGCCGCGCAGAATCTATTGACCCTTTGGCTTCCCCGAGTGCTGGGCCCTGATCGTTGCCGGATTCACCCCGGCGCCGCAGGATGGCGTTCCTTGGTGCTGACCGCGGAGGTTCCGGAATCAACCTTGAGGAAGGAATTATTGGCTCTCAAGAATTCCAGATTGAAGGCCGGGGATCTGGAACAGCCGAAGGTGCTTTGGATCGCCGCGCGCCGGGCCATGGCGCTGCATCCACAAGAGCAGCTCTCTTTCGCGGCCAGCGAAGCCTTGCTGGGGGCGGAACCCACTGAAGATGAAATCCAAAACGTTGATCTGGCCACCTTCAATGAAACCTTGGGCGCCTGGCTGGATCTCGATTCCGCGCGAGTG
>JAJYMZ010000299.1 GCA_021786615.1 Acidobacteriota bacterium | reverse complement strand
TGGATCTCCCTTTGGGACCCACCACCGAGAAACGTTCGGTCTCCAGGGCAATGAGCACCGGGATCTTGCCTTCCAGGCTTCCGGTATGGAATTCGAGTTTGAAATCCTCCACCTGGCCCACCTGGATGCCTTGGTATTCAACGGGGGCGCCCCGCATGAGGCCTCTCACGGATTCATTGAAATTGACCACGTAATAATGGCGATCGAGGAGTACTTTTTCGTAGATTTTTTCGTGGCTCGGATACAACGGGAACACCTGGCCCGGGGGCGCGGCGCCGCTGGCATCCAGGCTCATGGGATTCTCGAAGGCGATGCCTCCGATGAGGAGATCCACCATGGAATCCGAGCGCATCCGCAGGCCATTGGTGTCCACGGTCAGTTCCATGCCGCCCGAATCCCAGAAGCGGGTGTCCATCCTCACCAGATCGGAGTAGGGCGCGTTGATGAAGATCTTGATGGAGACCGCGGTTCCTTGCTGATCCAGATCGAAGCCCACCACTTCACCCACCCGGATCTGCCGAAAATGCACGGGAGAGCCAACGTTCAGGGAGCCCAGCCTTTCCGCCCGGAGTTTGAACAGGGCCCCTGGCCTCTGGGAGGTATCAATGCTCGGCGCTTCCAACCCCTTGTAGTCCCTGGCGAACATGGTGGTCTCACCGGGCGCGCCCGGATCCATTCCGATGTAGGCGCCGGACAGGAGTGTCCCTAAGCCGGAAATGCCGGCAGTGCCGAAGCGTGCCCTCACCACCCAGAACCGGCTGTTTGCGGACAGCAGGCCAGCGGCCTCCCGCTTCATTTCAGCCTTGACCACCACATGGCTGAGGTCTTGGCTCAGGTTGATGGCCGTGACCTTTCCGATGTCCACGTCTTTGTAACGGATGCGCGTCTGACCCGCTTCGAGTCCCTCGGCCCTAAGGAAGGTGATGGTGATGGTGGGCCCTGTTTCGGCGTACGCCCTCACGGCCATCCAGACCCCGATGAAGGCGGCCACCAGGGGGATCAGCCAGACGATGGAGGGGCGCCGCCGAACCTGGACCTTGGCTTCAGGCACGCGATCGTTGGAGGAGTGTTCAGGTCGTTCATCCACAGGCTCACCCATGTTCAGGTTCCTTCCGTCTATCAGACGCGGAGGGCGGGCTCTGCCCGGACACCGCGTGGGGGAGCACGAGGGGGGACGTAGAGGGCGCGAAGCGACCGGGCGGCCCCCCCTCGTTCATGTTAGGCGCCACCGTCAAGGAATCCCAAACGAGTCTGGGGTCGAAACACTGTACTGCCAGCATGGTCGAGAACACCATCATGGCAAAGGCCATGGAACCGGGGCCAGGTGTGATGGTGGCGACACTGCCCATCTCCACCAAGGCCACCATGAGCGTGAGGACGAAGATGTCCACCATGGACCAGCGACCCACCATTTCCGTCAGGCGATAAAGCCGGGCCCGATGCTCCGGCCATCGTGAGGAGCGCCGGCGCTCTGAAACCAGGAGGATGGCCAGGATGATGATTTTCAAGATGGGGACCAAGACGCTGGCGATGAAAATGATCAGAGCCAGATGCCAGGAACCGGTGCGCAGGAAGTAGAAAACGCCACTCAGGATCGTGTCTGATTGGGTGCGGCCCAGGGAAACCACCCGCATCACCGGCAGGAGGTTGGCGGGGAGGTAGAGCAGAATTGCGGTGATCAAGAGGGCCCAGGTACGCTCCCGGCTGTTCAGCTTACGGCTGTGGAGGGTGGCCCCGCAGCGAGGGCAGGGAGGCTCCGGCTCTGCGAACGAAGTGATCGGGAGGGCGCCCTCCGCCCGATAGCTGGAGGCGCTTTTCACCGGGGCGAGGAATCCGCAGGAGGGGCAGGCCGCCAAGTTGGCCTCCTTGGCGGTCCGAGCCCCCCTTGGGACCTGGCTGGGGGCCGTCTCGGACTGCCTGCCGAGGGCTTCCCACACCGATCCGATGTCCAGGGCTGACACCGCCGCCGCGGCCACCAGGATGAAAGCTCCCAGCGCGAAGAGGGAAGGGCCGGGCACCACTACGGCCATCTTGGCCAGTTTTACGTAGGACACCAGGATGCCCAAAATGAAGACCTCGGCCATTCCCCAGGCGCCGAATTGCCCCACGATCCTGAAGACCAGCATCGTCCAGCGATTTGAGTGCCGCCCCCGGATCTGGAGCAGGACATAGATCATTCCGCTGAGGTGGGCCAGCGGAGCCAGGATCACCGTGGTGATCAGCACTGCCGACAGCCACGGCCAGCCCAGGTTGGAAAGGATGCGCACGGAGCCGGGGATGGACGCCTCCTGGACCGTGCCGTGAAGGCGGAGGGAGAGGAGTGGAAACGCATTGGCGAGGCAGAAGAGGATCAGGGCCGCGATATGCAAGGCCAACGCCAAATCCTCGGATTCATACCCGCCTCTTCTCAAGATGGCCCCGCAGCGGGTGCAGGAGGAGATTCCTCCCCTGGGCGGCGCACTCACCCGATGGAGCAGATCGCACTCTGGACAGGCCATGAGAATGGGGCCATGGGCGACGGGTGGATTCCTGGATGCTTCCACGATTCAAATCCCAGCTTTCAAATTGGATGAGACATTCCATCATTATGATAAGAATAGTATTCTCCCCGGATGCCCCCTTGTTTCATAAATTGTTTATTGTAATTAATTTACATTGTGGCTTAAAACCTGCTTTTTCAATTCATTATTCGGAGGCGCGCTGCATGGGGTTTTTCTCTTTCAGTCCCTCCTCAATCATCAATCCTTTCCATTTTTGGAGTCGTAATGAATGAATACCGTACTTTGATTCCTTCCTCTCTCATCGTTCTGCTGGCTTTTGGTTTTACAGCCTGCGATCGCAAAGCCAATGATGCCGCCATCCAGGCCCAGGTTGCGGCGCAACTGCAAGCCAAGGCAGCGGATGACCGTGTTGCCATGCTGGAACAGCAAGTGGCCGACATGAAAACCGGTAAGGCGAAGAGCGGCATTTCAGGAGACCAGGAAACCATCAACCAATTGTCCACTGCTCACATTCACTCCTTGGACCGGCAATTGGCGGACGCGCGGCAGCGCGCCTCGGAGCGCCGCAAGGAAGCTGAAACGCTGGCGGCCACTCCTGTCAGTCAACGTCCAAGATATACCACCGTGGAAGTACCGAGCGGTACCCGGATCATCGTCAAACTCGGTTCTGAACTGGCCACAGACAAGGACCAGGCAGGAGATCCATGGTCCGGTACTCTGTCCGAGGATGTCCACGTGGGTGACACGGTAGCTTGGTCTGCGGGAACAACTGTCAGCGGTGTGGTAGCTCAAAGCACTCCCGCCGGCCGCCTGTCCAGCGGGAAGGGGGGATTGGGCATTCGCTTGACCACCGTAGGCCGCAATGGCGTGGATGCTGGGATCTACATGGTGGTGGGTGATGCCAGGGGCAAGCGCGACGCCAAGTTCATTGGCGGCACCGCAGCGTTGGGAGCCCTGGTGGGTATTCTCACCGACAAGAACAACCAGGGTGATCATGCGCTGGGTGGCGCCGCGGCGGGCGCGCTCGCTGGAACCGCTTTGGCTGCTGGTACCGCAGACACCGTGATTCGAATTCCTGCTTCCCATTCGGTCACTTTCTCTCTGACCGCCCCCGAGCAGGTCTCCATCAGGTAATCCTCTACCGGTCGCGACATTTGGGTGTGGATGAGAAGCGGGGATGGGCCCATTGCCCCATTCCCGCTTCGTTTCATCAAGCCAAGTCCCAAGCCTGGAGATTGGGCCTGGGAGGCTGACTTCATGGAATGAGATGGATGTCAGTTTCGGTTTCCGTTGTCGTTTTCATTCTGCTTGCCCAGGTCTTCTTCCACCGCGGCTTGCTTCGCTTCGAGCAGATGTGGCTCAGGCTGCTTTTTTGAGGTTTCGCTGGGGATTGCTGGCGCGGCAGAGGGAACCGGTTGTTCCTTGCGCGATCCAAACGTGAGCGAATAGGCCCAGGTGAATTCTGCGCCCATCAGGAACACCTGGGCGGAGTAGTACACCCACAGCAGCAGGACAACCAGCGAACCGGCGGCGCCGAAGCCTGAAACAACCGCGCTCCTGCCGATATAGAGCCCGATCAGGAATTTGCCGATGGTGAAGAGCAGCGCGGTCACCACCGCGCCGATCCACACGTCCGACCAGTCCACTTTCGCCCGCGGCATGGTCTTGTAGATCATGGCGAACACGGTCGTGGTGAAGGCGAAGCTCACTAGGAAATTGGTCACGCTCGCGAGGATCGCCCACCCCTCGAACAGGGGTCCCCACCATTTTCCCAGGGCGGCCAGCGCCGCGCTGATCACGAGCGAGACCATCAATAAAAAGCCGATGCCCGTGATCATGCCGAAGGACAGCATGCGCGCGCGCAGCAGGTTCCAGATGCCGCTTTGGTGTCTTTTGGGTGCGCGCCAGATGCGATCAAGCGCGTCCTGCAATTCCCCAAACACCGAGGTTGCTCCGAGCAACAACAGGACCACCCCAACCAGCGTGGCAGTAATGCTTTTGGCTGGCTTGTTCACGCTTTCGAGCAAGGCTTGCACGGCCGCAGCCCCCTGTTGCCCCATCAGGCCCTGCAACTGTCCGGCGATTTCGCCGCGGGCGGCATCAACTCCGAAGATGAGCCCAGCGATGGAAATCACGATCAGCAATAAAGGTGCGATGGAGAACGCCGTGTAATA
>JAJYMZ010000332.1 GCA_021786615.1 Acidobacteriota bacterium | reverse complement strand
CCCGCCGCTCCGATGTTTTGATCGTTCCTGAACAAACGAATCCTCGGATCCTTGAATTGCGCGAGGATTTCGGGGGTCGAATCGGTGGAAGCGTTATCCACGATCACCAATTCCAAATCCTTGAACGTTTGATCCAGCACGGAATGGATGGCTTCCGCGATGAAGCGCTCCGTGTTGTAAACGGGGGTGCAGACCGACACGGTAGGTGTGGCGCTCATCAAAGTCCGCAAGCTGGCATAGGTCTATCCATTCCCATTGATTTCATGAACGATTTTAATATTTGATTAGCCGCGCGCGTAGTTGGCACCGAGCGTAGGGTTATGCTAATTTCACGCCCCGACTGAGGGGATGTCAAGGTTGCGCTTGGCCGCAGAACGGCCAGGTGACATGACCGCAAGGCATACGGGCCTGCTGGGTGTGGCCGGTGGGAAATTCCACCCAAAAAACATTCGCCGCGGCGGGTGCCCCTCAGGGCTTGGTTGCACGAATTAGTAATCCATTGCGATAAAATAACTTAATCATTACGATGGTGGACCGGCAATAAAGGGCCGCTAAAAAGGTGGCCCGCTCTTTCTCCCTCTCCAAATAGGCCGACGATTGAAGTTGTCAAACTCCCACCCACTTCGTGACGTGATTCTATTTGGTGCCAGTGGCCAGCTGGGATCCGCCCTTTTTTCAGTCCTGAAGCGCCACGTGCAGGTCAGATCCTTCGCATGGCGAGACTTGAAATCCTGGATGCCGGATTTGTCCTTATTGAAGTCGGAAATTTTCAGTGATCGGCCTTGTGATGTGTTGTTCGCTTCCGGGCTTACCGATCCGGCGGCCGGCGCAGCTCTCCTTCGACAATCCAACGTTGAATTTGTGCAAAAGATTGTGGACGCAAGCCAGGGGGCGGATGCGAGGTTTCTCACGTTCGGGACGATCCAGGAGCATTTCCCGGAATTATGCGCGACCAATCCCTATTTGGAATCCAAGCTGGAATTGGGCCGGTGGATGGTCCTGCAGTCCAAAGCTTCGAAGCTCCGCGGACGATTCCTCCACCTCCGTTTGCACACCGTTTATGGCGGCGAACCCAAGCCGCATATGTTCATCGGCCAGATCGTCCGTTCGCTTCAGGATCAGACCGTCTTTCGCATGTCGGCGGGTGACCAGCTTCGTGAATACCACCATGCGGATGATGTGGCGCTGGGTGTTTGGAACCTGCTTCAGCGTGACTGGCGTGAGCTTGCGGACCCCGTGCTTGACATGAATTCCGGCCAGCCATTGCGGCTGGCTGATCTGGCCCGGACCATCTACCGTGAATTCGAGGCTTCGGACCTGCTTGACGTCGGAGCCCTTGCCAGGCCGCCCCAAGAGAACACCCAGAAAGTATTTCCAAGGTCTCCCGGATGGTTGCTCCCAGCCTCCCGCGATCCTCTTCTTGGAGTTGTGGAACAGCTGCTTCTCAGAGATAAGGCGAGGCGGGATCCCCATTGACCGAATCGCGGATGATCACACGAGGCCTCCCTTTCGCGTCATCAAAAATTCGGCTGAGATACTCGCCCAATATGCCCAGGAAGATGAAAGTCACGCTGTTGAGCATCAGGGTCAGCACCACCAACGTGGTGAAGCCAGGCAGCGGCGTCCCGTGGAGAATGCGTCCCGAGAGGTAATAAAGCGACAGCAGCATGGAGAGCGCGAACAAAATAATTCCGAGAATGCCGATCAGCCTCAGAGGCGCTTTCGAGAATGCGGTCAACGCATCAATCGCAAGGGTCAGGTAGTGCAGGAAGCTGAACTTGCTGGCTCCTCCGATGCGAGGTTCACGGTCATAGCGGACTTCTGCTTGCTTGAATCCAAGATAGGAGACCAGTCCGCGCAAGTAGAGATTTCGCTCTGGGAGGTTCTTAAGCACTTCCACCACCCTTCGGTCGAGCAGCCGGAAGTCCCCGGAGTCCTTGGGAATTGGGAAATCTGAAAGCGCATTCAACACGCGGTAGAAAAGCGAGAAGGTGAGCCGCAATAGCCAAGGCCCATGTCGCGTGGACCGGACGCCGTAAGCGACATCAAAACCCGCTTCCCATTTTTCAACGAACCTCTGGATCACCATGGGTGGATCTTCGAGGTCGGCATCCAGCTCCACCACCGCATCGCCCGTGGCGAAGGAAATTCCGGCAAAAACGCTGTTCTGATATCCAAAATTTCTGGAGAATCGGTAAGCCTTCAGGTTGGGCCGTTCGGCGGCCAGAGTGCGCACCACGTCCCAAGTCGCATCCGTTGATGCGTTGTCGGTGACGACAATCTCCAGCTCGTAGGCACCGAGCTCATTGCGGAAGAGCCGCTCCACTGCTTCGACCGCCACAGGCAGGTTCGCAGCCTCATTGAACACCGGAATACAAACTGAGATCCGCTTAGCCATGCTGCTGGAACCCTATACAGTAAAAGAAATCAAGTGGGCTAATTGGTTCGGGAGATGCCTGACGGTCGTGTGTAGGGGACTAGAGCCTCGCGCATGCATAGTGTGAAGCATGGCGCAGTGGGAGATTGGGTGAAGATTTCAAGAAATCCACAACCGCTGATTATTTTCTGCCATCTCCGGCTTTGCACTTTCACCCTGGTTCCTGCCATTCATGCCCAACGAATGGGGATAGGCCTCATTAAAGGGAAGTTATCGCAGTTCCTCCAGCAGCCGCCTCGCACCGGGATGCTTGGGATCGGCTCTTAGGGCGGCCTGGACGGCTTGGCGGGCCTCGTCTTTCCTGTTCAGGTCTTTCAGAATCTGCCCGCGCCGCCACTGCACGGTGGCGAGGCCTCCGGTGCCGCCTTCGAGGGGTTCTTTCAGCGCCTGGTCCAGGTAGGCGAGGCCCTCGTCACGGTGGATGCCAGACCGGGCGGCGATCTTGCCGAGCTGGATTTTCAGCAGGCTCGGCAGGTCGCAGCAGTTCAGGGCATCGTGGGCCACCTTCCAGGCCGCTTCGGGTTGCCCACCATCCAGCAGGGCATCGCAGACAGCCTGGAGCCCCCGGGAGCGTCCTTTCACGAAAGGCAGCAGGCGCAGGGCCTCGGGGGCCAACTGGGCGCGTTGCTGGCCTTCTCCCATGGCTTTGCGCGTGGCCCGGCTGCCCAGTGAATCCAGGTAGCCGTAGACGATTTCAGGATCAGCAGGAGCCGCTGACAGGGCCCTCTGAAAATAGCCTTTGGCGTCGTTCCAGCGGCCTTCCATGGAGAGCACCATGCCCTGCAGCAGATCTCCGCGCGCAGGATTCACTTTGCGAAGGTTTTCGGCGCAGGCCAGCGCCTTTTTGGTGGAGCCTCCCAGAAGGCCCGGGAGTTGCTCATAGGCGATCCCCAGGCTCATCCACGCAGCCACTAGATTCGGGTCGCCCTGGGTCGCGGCGCGGAAATCATCCATGGCGTGGTAGGCGCCGCGAAGGCTTCCGAAATTGCGCTGCTGGATGGCGGTGCCCGCGCGGGCCAGGCCCCGGGCCAAGAGGGCATCGGCGAGGCCTGGCTTCAGCTCCAGAGCCTTCTGGGCTGCCGCATTCGCTTCCCCAAAGCGCATCAGGGAGGCAAGCGCCTGGGATTTCGCCGCCCAAGCCAAAGCATCGGAAGGGTTCTGGTTGAGGCGGGTCTCAGAATCGGATAGGACTTTCAGATACCTGCCTTCATCGAGATCCACCCGAGGGTTGTAGGTTCCCTGGACCGCCAGCATGGGAAGTGAGATGAGCGCGAGTGCGTGCCGGAGCATCATGGTGAAAGAAGTGTAACGCTGGTGGGCTAGGTTCCGCCTCTTGGTGGGATGGGCGCTCCAGGATAAGGTGGAACCTTCATTCATAACGATTCCGGAGGGTTCTCACGATGCTGATGAAGGGTATGCGCGGTCTGATCGTTGGCGTGGCCAACAAGCGGTCCATCGCATGGGCCATCGCACGGGCTTGCGCGGATAACGGCGCCCAATTGGCACTGTCCTATCAGAACGAGCGCCTGGGCGAGAATGTGAAGGAATTGGCCCAGGAACTGGAAAATCCGCTGCTGCTGCCCCTGGACGTCAGCGATGACACCCAGATCAAGACCGCCTTTGAAACCCTGGGCGAACGATGGGGCCAGCTGGATTTCCTGGTGCATGCGGTGGCTTACGCGCCACGCCAGGCCCTTGAAGGGGATTTTGTGTCCACGTCCCGGGAGGATTTCCGCATTGCCCAGGACATCAGTGTGTACAGCCTGCCGGCCCTGGCCAATGCAGCGAAGCCATTGATGACCGCAGGCGGCAGCATCATCGCGCTCAGCTATCTGGGCGGGTCCCGGGTGATGACCAACTACAACGTCATGGGCGTGGCCAAGGCCGCGCTGGAATCCTCCGTGCGCTACCTGGCCTCGGATCTGGGGCCCTTGGGCATCCGCGTGAACGCGCTGTCCGCGGGGCCGCTCAAGACGCTCGCCAGCGCTGGCATCGGGAGCTTCTCCACCATCCTGTCGCACCACAAGAAACACGCGCCGCTCCGGAAATTGGTGGAGCTCGAAGAAGTGGCCGATGGCGCGCTGTTCCTGCTGAGCCCCATGGGACGCGGTGTCACGGGGCAAACCATCTACGTGGATGGCGGCTATTCCATCATGGCCATCTGAAAGTTTTGGCCTCTGATATGTATCCGGGGGGAAACCACGCATGCGTGGTTTCCTGCTCGCTTCGCTCACTACGTCCCCCCCGGACCCCC
>JAJYMZ010000209.1 GCA_021786615.1 Acidobacteriota bacterium | reverse complement strand
AAAATCCCCGGCCAGGCCGGGGATTCAGCGAACAAGGAATTCTATTCAACCGAAATGGGCAGCTCGGTCGTGTAGTCCAGCGGCGTGATATTGGGTTCCTCAAAGGCGATGCGGCTTTCTTCCACTTCGCGAACGGCCACCTGAGCCCAGAAACTGGCCAGCTTCGGCGCGTCCTGGGCATGGCCCTGCTTGGTCATGGGCACGACCACCTCGACCTTGGGATAGGCGCCGCGCTGCAACTGGTCGCAACGTTTTCCCGCCACGGACACGAAGCGGTACTTATTGCCAATCTCAGCGGGGATTTTAACGACCGTGCGGACCATGGGCTTCTCCTGAACCCTCAAGTGTACCGGAGAAAGGGCGTTGAAGCCACCTGGAAGAATGCGAATCACCACTTAAGACGATTCGGATTGTGAGTGTGGCCCTCCTGGGTGGTTACAGGGCGCTTGTGGGGAAATCCTCCCTAAACACCGATCCGCTGAAGCAGTTTCCGCAGAGCCTCGGGTTCGAATGATTTTCCAAGATAGTGGTGGTGTGGATTGGCCGGGGAATCCTCGGGCTGGTGCGGAGAAATCAGGGCGCTGTGGAAGATGATGGGAATGCTCGCGGTGGCTGGCACCTGGGCGAGGCGGTCAGCCAGCTGGACACCATCCAGTCCCGGCATCATCACGTCCAGGACGATGGCATCGGGCTTGAAGGCGGTCAATTTGGCCATCATCTCCTCCCCATTGCTGGCCGCGAGCACCACGTAGCCGTGCGCCACCAGCTGCACGGTGAGGAGCTTCAGGACAAAAGCTTGGTCGTCTACGATCATGATGCGTTTGGGCAAGGGGTCCTCTCGGTAACGGCATTGGATGGAATAGGGTGGGAGGCTGTCTCCGGAAAAGGATGGAAAGCATTCTTACTGAATCAAATCGTAGCCTAAGCCGTCGCGGCAAAATAAACCAGCGGCTTCCTGCGATAGTTGGAGCATGGCTGTGATCATCGTGGTGGGCGGAGGCGCGGCGGGCATGGTGGCCGCCTGGCGGTCAGCCTTGAAGGGCCACCGCGTCACACTCTTGGAGGCCAACCAGAAGCTGGGCGTGAAGCTTCGCATCAGCGGCGGCGGGAAATGCAACATCACCCATGATGGCCCCGTGGAGGCAGTGCTGGCGGCCTTTTCCAGGGAGCAGGCCCGTTTCCTGAAGGCCTCCTTTCATCGGTTCACCAATGCGGACGTGCTTGATCTCTTGCATCGCGAAGGGGTTGAAACCCAGGTGCGGGACAACGGCCGCGTGTTTCCACTGGATCGCCCAGGGAGCGCGGCCGCGGTGGTGGCAGCCTTCGAGGCCTTGGTGCGAAAGGCCGGGGTGCAAGTGAGCACTGGAACCCGGGTGATGGGCCTGGAGGGAAGGGCTCCCCGAATGGAAGCGCTCCGGCTTCAGGACGGAACCCTGCTTCGGGCGGACGCTTTCATCCTTGCGACCGGAGGGGCGAGCTACCCCGAAACCGGGACGTGGGGCGAGGTGGCGGGATGGCTGAAGAAGCTGGGCGTGCCTACACTTCCATGGACACCGGCGCTGGCGCCAATTCCGCTCAAGGCGCCTCATCCCTCATGGGAGGGCGTGGCCTTTCGGGATGGCACCCTGAGGCTGCTGGAAGGAGAAGGCGGCCGGAGGATCGGGGCCTTCCCGGGGGACATCCTCTTCACGAAAAATGGCATCAGCGGACCCGGCGCACTGGAATTGAGCAGCCGTGTGGAGGCCGCCCGCCTCAAGGGCCGGGCCTGGCTGGCTTACGATTTCACCGGTCTCAGTGCAGCGGAGGCGGATGCTGGACTACGCCGCGAGCAAATCGAAAACCCGCACCTGTCCGCCCGGAACTGGCTCCAGCGCTGGGTTCCCGAGCGGGTGGCGGAATCCCTGTGGGGAGCGGAAAGACTTGGCGATCTGCGCCTCAAGGCACTTCCCAAAAACGTGCGGTCCAGGCTGGTTGACTGGGTCACGGCCTTCCCGCTGGGTTTGCCTGGGGCTGTGCCCCTGGAACGCGGAGAAGTGGCCGCGGGAGGCGTCGCGCGTTCGGCGGTAGACCCTCATACGATGCGGGTTCATTCCTGGGAGAACCTGCTGGTTTGCGGGGAACTCCTGGATGTGGATGGCCCCGTGGGGGGCTACAACCTGCAGGCGGCCTTCAGCACAGGTTTCGTGGCCGGGGAGAGCGCGTAGGTGAAGGGTTTAAAAAAGGGATGGGGTAAACCAATTTACGATTTGCGATTGACGATTTTCGATTGAAACTCACTCGGCAGGGGTAAGCGACAATCGAAAATCGAAAATCGAAAATTGAAGACTTGTTCCTCCTAAGCCAACACGCCTAGGCCCTTGCCTCACTCCACCAGGCTCACCAAGCCCTCCGCCCGGGCCTGTTCCAGGCTCTGCTCAAGGCTGTTCAATATGTCAGAACCTCCCTGGATTCGAGTACCAGCCACCAGGCCGACGCTCCGGTTGCGTCCATGGGTCTTCGCGAAATACATGCCGCTGTCCGCCACGGAAATGATCTGTTCCCAGCTCAAAAGCGCGGAATATTTTTCGTCGAAGGGGAAGACCGAATAGCCGATGGAGCAGGTGATGGGGATCGTTTGCCCGGAGGGCAGGCTGAAGGCGTGTTGCTCCACCCGCTCGCGAATGCGCTCGGCCAATCGGGAAGGCGGTTTCCGGTCCGTGTCCCGGGCCACCACGACGAATTCCTCGCCGCCCCAGCGCACCACCATGTCGGGCTTGCGGGCGGTCTCGGTGAGGATGGCCGCGATCTGCTTCAGCACCGCGTCACCAGCGGCGTGACCGTAGGTGTCATTCACGGCCTTGAAATGATCAATGTCCAGCATCAGGATCCCCAGACTGGTGGCTGTTTTAGGATGGGCCGGGTCCGAAGTGAGCCGCCAGGTG
The DNA here is from genome assembly GCA_021786615.1 of Acidobacteriota bacterium. Classification (GTDB taxonomy): domain Bacteria; phylum Acidobacteriota; class Holophagae; order Holophagales; family Holophagaceae; genus JANXPB01. The sequence goes on along the minus strand of JAJYMZ010000209.1, from coordinate 1,809 downwards.
CGCAGCACCTGCTCAGCCTCCATGGACATGAACTCCAGGAGCGCCCGCCGGTTCCTCAGCTGAGTGAGGTTGTCCCGCAATGCCATTTCCTCCATCTCCAAGCGCAGCAGCACCTCTCGGCGGTAGGCCAGGGCGATCTGGAAGGCCAGGAGCGACAAGGCCGCCACATAGATGCAGAGGAGCAGCAGGAGATGCTGGGACCAGCGTGACGAGGGGCCCAAGGCCACCATCAGAGCCATGGAACAGATGTTGGGAACCGCGTAGAGCAGGTAAGTCAGGAAGCTGCTGCCCATGCTCATCAAGGCTCCAGAACAGATCCCCGCGTCAATGATCACCAGCAGGGCCAGCTCAGGCAGTTCGAGGTTGGGATAACTGGTGATGTTCAGGTCTGCGAATCCCAGCGCGATCAGCGTGGAGCCGATGATGAATCCCCAGAGCCTCAGGCGGGGGCTGGGGATATTCCGGAGCAGCACGAGGCTGAGTGTGCGGAGCAGGGTCACGATGGCCATGAGCAGGAGCACGCGGCCAATGGGCGGATGCCGATGAATCGCTTCCTTCAGGACCGAAGCAGTCACCGCCAGGACCAGCAGCAGCGCTGCGAACGCCGCCCACGCCCGCTTGTAAAGTTCATCCACGATGGCCCGTTCCAGCTCAGGGGCAAAGTGGGCCTGTTCGGGGGGGAGGTGAAACGGGTTCCGCATGGAGCCACCGGGGGGTTGTGAGGGGTTTTTGGGGATTCTACCCTGAAAATCCAGCGCCAGGATTTGATCCTGTACAACCATCCAAGAGTTCCCAAACTTAAGGACCGATGTTCGATTTGTGTTACAAATCAAGCACGTATTCCCATTCATGAACTGCACCTGGAGCTTTTGTGGGCAGACCGATTCTCCTGGTGATTCCGCCGTGCCTGGTGGTTGGATCTCTGCCCATGCTGCTCGCGGCGCAAAGCACCAGCTTGACCACGGCGGACTTGAAAGGCGTGACGCGTTCCAAGGATGGGAGTCCCATGGCGGCCGTGGTGGTGATCTTGCACCGCGCGGATGTGAATGAGCGTTGGACCACCACCAGCGATCAGCATGGGCGCTTCCGCTTCCGCATGTTGCCGGCCGGGAACTACCTGCTCAGAGTCCCCCGGCGAGGTGAGCATGCCGCTCAGGCGCCCGTCACGCTTCAGGTGGGCAGCACGGCCCAGCAGGATCTGACGCTTTCCTCGGCCATCGCGGAGCGTGAAGTCATAGTCGAGGCCCCCTTGGATTCCGAGCGCACCCAGGTGGCTACGGTGGTGGATGAGTCCCGTATTGCCGAACTTCCCATCAACCGGCGCAACTTCGCGGATTTCAGCCTGACCACGCCTTTCGTGGCCCAAGGCAATCTTCCCAAGGGGGACGGTGTCCCGGATTCGGGCCTGAGCTTTTCCGGCATGACGCCCCGGCAGAATAATTTCTTGCTGGATGGCCTGGACAACAACGATCTGGGGGACGGCGCGATCCGGGGCAGCATCAGCCAGGAAGCGGTGCAGGAATTCCAGGTCATCAGCGGCGGCTACTCGGCCGAAACCGGAAGGGCCCTGGGCGGCATTGTGAACACCATCACCAAGCAGGGGACCAACGCCCTGAAGGGATCGGTTTTCTTCTTCGTGAAATCCGGCAGCCTGGATGCCACTTCCACCACCAGCAACGAGCGCCGCCAACAATACGGCGCTTCGGTAGGGGGGCCGATCCTCAAGGACCGGCTCTTCTACTTCGCCGCCGTCGAACGCCTGCGGCGCACGGATGAAAACATCGTGCGCATTGATGCCACCGCGCTGAG
>JAJYMZ010000090.1 GCA_021786615.1 Acidobacteriota bacterium | reverse complement strand
CCATGGAGGCCAGGCGCTGGAAAAGGGACGCGGCGCTGCTGGTGTCCTGATCGGTCTTGTGCTGGGCGAGCATTTTTTCGAGGGACGCGTGGGGCACCATGATGGAGCCGGACGCATCGAAGGCCCGATCCTCCAGAGAGATCCCGGAGCGGATGCTCTTGGGCGCCGACAGCGCGTTCAGCGCTTTTGCGGCGTAGGATCCCGTCCCGGTGGGACCGAACTTCCCGGTGGCCTGGCCGGTGGTTGGCGTGCTCTCCTTCTCGCCCACCCACTGCACGGGCACCTCGCCCATGAGGATGATGTCCCCCTGCTTGAAGGGCATGGGGGCGTTCACCTGGACGCCGTTCACCGTGGTGCCGTTCAGAGAGCGCAAATCCGCCACGTGGGGCTGGCCGTTCTGGAGGAAGAAGCGTGAATGCACGCGGCTCACGGCCGTGGCCATGATGCGGATGGTGGCCGCGTCCCCTCGGCCGATGGTGATCCCCTCCTCGGTCAATACGACCGGGTGCCGGATGCCCTCCACCAGCAACGTGATTTTCATGGCCCGTCCAGAAACTGGTCCAAAGAGTAGCACAGCGAGGCTTCCTGATTCGGCAACACCCGAGGATTTTCACAAGGAGTCTGGGTGATCCCGCGCTAATCTGGATGGTTAACTGGAGCCGCGCATGCGCACCTCGCCCACCACCGTGGGATTCATGTCCCTGGGATGTCCAAAAAATTTGGTGGATAGCGAGGTCATGCTCGGGCATCTGCGGCTCAAGGGCTACGTCATCACCAGCGAGATGGAGAAGGCCGAGGTGCTGGTGGTGAACACCTGCGGCTTCATTGACACCGCCAAGAAGGAAAGCGTGGACGCCATCCTCGAAGCGGCGGGAATGAAGAAGTCCGGGGCCTGTAAAAAACTCATCGTGGCGGGCTGTCTGGTGGAGCGCTACCGGGACGAACTGCTCGCCGATATCCCCGAAATAGACGCCTGCCTGGGCACCCGGGACATCGAGCAGATCGCCGAAATCATCGGCGCCGGGACCTTGGTCTTCGAGCCTGAACAGAACCCCAACTACCTTTATGACGAACACAGCCCGCGCCTGCTCACCACGCCCAAAGCCACGGCCTACCTGAAGATCAGCGAGGGCTGCGATCACACCTGCGCCTTTTGCATCATTCCGAAATTGCGGGGCGGACAGCGCAGCCGCAGCATCGCTAGCGTCGTCGCCGAGGCCCGGAATCTCGTGGCCCAGGGCATTCTCGAAATCAGCCTGGTGGCCCAGGACACCACGGACTACGGCAGGGATTTCGGCGATCCCGACGGCCTCGAAAAGCTCATCCGGGCCCTTGGCGAAGTCGAGGGCCTCCGCTGGTTCCGCATCCACTACGCCTACCCCAACCGCCTCACCGAAGGCGTCATGCGCGCCATCGCGGAAACCGAAAACTGCGCCAAGTACCTGGACATGCCCCTGCAGCACGCGGACGCGAACGTGCTCAAGGAAATGGCCCGGGGCGGCAGCCGCGCCAGCTTCATGAAATTGCTTTCCAGGTTCCGGGCCATCTGTCCGGAGATCTCCATCCGTTCCAATTTCATCGTGGGCTTTCCCACGGAAACCGAGGAGGCCTTCGAGGAATTGCGAGGCTTCATCCAGGAAGCGGAATTCGATCACGTGGGCGTCTTCACCTATTCGCCCGAGGAGGGCACGCCTGCCTATGCCCTCGGCGATCCCATCTCCAAGCGCACCAAGGCCAGCCGCAAGCGGAAGCTCATGGAGCTGCAGCAGAAGATCGCCCGGGCCAAGAACCAGGCGCGGGAAGGCCAAACCCTCGAGGTGATCATCGAAGGCGTCCACGAGGAAACCGAGATGATTCTCAAGGGCCGCCACCAGGGCCAGGCCCCCGAAGTGGATGGCAACGTGCTCATCGTCGGCGGCGAGCCCGTGCTGGGCAGCATCCAAATGGTACGCATCACGAAAGGCCACGCCTACGACCTGATCGGCGAAGTGGTGGAGGGCGGCATCGAGAAGTCCACTCAGGCATTTGAAGCCGGCGTCCTGTCGAACCGCTAATTCGGCGGCGTCCTAGTTACACTTCAAACATGCTGGAGCTGAAGGACATCACCCGCGCCTATGAATTGGGCGGCGAAAAGGCTGGCGCCTTCGGTGTCAGTTTCACTGTTCCGGCGGGCTGTCTCGCGGTGCTGGCGGGGCCTTCGGGCAGCGGCAAGACCACGCTGTTACAACTGGCCGGGCTGCTGGACGAGCCTGATGAAGGCGAGGTTTTTCTCGAAGGCCAAGCCGTATCCAGGCTCCCGGAAAAGGACCGCTGCGAATTGCGCCTGCGACGGCTGGGTTTCGTGTTCCAGGCCTTCAATCTGGTGCCGGTGCTTTCGGCGCTGGAAAACGTGATGCTGCCGCTGCAGTTGCAGGGCATGAAGGATGAAGCTGTCCGGCATCGAGCCGCCGAAGCCCTCGATCGTGTGGGCCTTTCAGATCGCCTGGAGCATCGTCCCGGCCAGCTCAGCGGGGGGCAGCAGCAGCGCGTGGCCATCGCCCGGGCCCTGGCCCCGAATCCGGTGCTGGTGCTGGCGGACGAGCCCACCGCCAGCCTGGATCACGCTCACGGCGGACCGCTCATGGACCTCATGAAGCAACAATGCAGCGAGTCCGGCGTGAGCTTTCTCGTGGCCAGCCACGATCCCTCGGTCATCAGCCGCGCGGATCTGGTGTTCCGGCTCATGGATGGCAGACTCTTGGCCACGGAGCGTGCTTCATGAAGCGGGCCTGCAACAGGAATCATAAGGTGCAGAAATCTACCGCTCGTGCGGATTGCCGGGCTATCGCGAGTCCAGGTTTTCTCAGAGCAAGAGGCGCGCCCGCACATCATGCTGGTTCGAGTGAGGCAGGGCGCTTCCTTGCTGGTTGTTCCAAAAACCACGATTTAAGCAGGGACCCTTGCCACTTGTCTTTGATCCCATTCCGCCCCTTCAGCCCTGTTAAAAAAACTTTTAAAACAGGGATGAAGGGGATAAATGGAATGCTGCGGATGGCGCTGCGCGCCGCTGCGTATCCAAGCCCTGTGTTTTCGACGACTCATCTACCCGATAGGCCAGGCCTTGCACGGACACCAGGGACCATCCTGTGATTCTTCCCCGCCTGGCCCTCCGCAACGTGCTGCGCAACCGGCGCCGCACGGTGTTGACGCTGCTGGTGGTCATCGCGGGGTTCATGGCCTTAAGCCTCGCGGGAGGCTTCATGGCGCAGACCTTCGATGCCCTCAGCCAGGCGGCCATCCGGGGCGGCATTGGGCACATCCAGCTGCTCAATCAAAATGCGCTCGAAGGTGACGAGGGGCAGAGCCTGGAATTCGCCATTCCCGACGGCGAAGCGCTGGCCGCGCGGCTTCGCACGGATCCCGCCGTCGCCGAGGTGCTGCCCCGCATCCAGTTCATGGGCCTGCTCAGCAACGGTCCCAAGAGCGTCGCCTTCCTGGGCACGGGCGTGGATCCGGTCCGCGAACCCCAATACATGGCGGTGCTGGACAGTTTGAAGGATGGCGCCAAAGCCAAGGGTGGAGCCGGTTCGCATTGGCTTTCCAATGCAACCGGAAGCCGCGACGTGATCCTGGGCGTAGGCCTGGCGAAGAGTCTCGGCGCTTCAGTGGGAAGTTCGCTCACGCTCATGTCCACCAACAAGGATGGCGGGCTCAACGCGCTGGATGTGGAGGTGGTGGGTCTTCAGGACCAGGGCTTGCGGGAGCTGAACGAACGCGTGCTGACCGTGAGCCTGGATACCGCGGCATCCTTGGTGGATGCGGGCCCGGCGCGGTCGCGGCTTTCCATCCTGCTGAAACATCCCGGCGACACCGCCAAGGAACTGCCGCGCATCCAGGCCCTCGTTGGCAGGGATGCGCAGGCCCTCCCCTGGTATGAACTGGCCAGCTTCTACAAGCAGGTGAAGCTGCTCTACCTCGCCATCTTCGGTTTCATGGGCCTGGTGCTGTTCCTGGTGGTGCTGCTGGCCACCGCCAACACGCTGCTGATGTCCGTGATGGAGCGCGTCCGGGAGTTTGGAACGCTCCGGGCCATGGGCCTGCAGGCGCAACAGCTCACAACCCTGCTGCAATGGGAAGGCGCCTTGCTGGGGCTGTGCGGCAGCGGCCTGGGCCTGCTGCTGACGCTCATCTTCCGCCTCGCGGTCAATGCGCTGCACCTGCAGATGCCCGCCCCGCCGGGCACCAGCCATGGCTACGAACTCAATATCCATTTCGTGCCGATGGTCTACCTCGGCGTGTTCATCGGCTTGCAGCTCACGCTGCAATTCAGCGCGCTGCTCCCCGGCCTGAAGGCCGCGAAACTGCGCATCGTGGAGGCGCTGCGGCATGTCTGAGTCCCAAGTCCCAAGCCCCAAGTCCCAGGGGACTGATTCCGGCGCATCGCCCTACAAAGCTCCGCGCTGGGCGTGGTGGGTGGCGACGGGATTCGGAAGCGGGTACCTGAAGCCCGCGCCGGGAACCTGGGGAAGCCTGGCGGCGGTGGCGGTCTGGTGGATGCTGCTGCAAATATTTGGGCTTCGCATGATTGAAAAATCCGCGGCCTTTCATGGATCGTACGCGCTGCCCTTGGCCCTTGCCTTTGGGATGACGATGCTAGCCATTTCAGCGTCGGATAGAGTCGTTCGCGAAACCGGGTTGAAGGACCCAGCCTTCATCGTCGCGGATGAATGGGCGGGGATGTGGATCGCCCTGGCGCCGATCCTGTGGCAAGATCG
>JAJYMZ010000019.1 GCA_021786615.1 Acidobacteriota bacterium | reverse complement strand
GCCGCGATGACCTGGGGGATGTTGAGGTAGGACTTGGCGCTCGGGGCCGGGCCGATGCAGACTTCCTCGTCGGCGAAGCGCACATGCAGGGAATTGCGATCCGCTTCGGAGTAGACCGCCACGGTCTGGATGCCCAGTTCTTTGCAAGCCAGGATCACCCGCAGCGCGATTTCGCCGCGATTGGCGATGAGCACCTTCTTGAAGGGCGGCTCTTCCGCCTGGGGAGCGGCCGGAACCTTCAATGTCTTGCGCTTGATGGCGGCGGTCATGGATCAGCCCACGCGCGCTGCGAAAAGCCGCTCGCCATATTCCACGGGCTGGCCATTTTCCACGAGCACCTTCACGATCTCCCCGGTGATGTCGCACTCGATTTCGTTCATGAGCTTCATGGCTTCGACGATGCACAAGGTCTGGCCGGGACGCACTTTGTCGCCGACGTTCACGAAGGCGGAAGCCTTGGGATTGGCCGCCCGGTAGAAAGTCCCCACGATGGGGCTGGTGATGTAGTGCAGGCCGGGCTCATCCATGGGAATGCCGGGAATCGCGGGCTCGGCTATGGCAAAGGCGGCGGGAGCCGGGACGGTTGGAGCCTGGGTCATCAGGTGGCTGACGGGCTGAGGGAAGGGCTGCGCCGCCGGGGCGGCCGCGTAGGTGACCTGCGGGGCCGGGGCGTGGATGCTGTCCTTGCGGATGCGGAACTTCATGTCCCCCGCTTCGAATTCGAACTCCTGGAAGGGCTCCTTGCCCACCAGGGCGATGAGGGATTTGATCTCGTCCAGATTCAGACAAGAGGGTCCATTGGGTCTTCCTGTGGATGCGGAAGGAGAACCGGCGGGTTTGCTTCCCTTGGCAGCGGAAGGCGCTGGGTGGGCTGCTCGGGGCTTTGTGGGGACGATTTTTTTCCGGGTACTCATGCGTGGGGTCTCCGGGGAAGAGAAGGCTGGAGGATGCGTTGGGATGATGGAAAGTCAACGAGCATAGCGCAGCAGGCTGCGCTACGCAGGTCCAGGGGGCTCCGGCTTGGGGGGTGGTGGCGGCGCTGGTGATTTTCCGTGGCGGCGGGGCCCTTCGTTCTCGATGCCGCGGAATTCCTTCCGCGCGGCGTCGAGAATGCCGTTCAGGAACTGGGTCCCCTCCTGGTCGCTGAACTCCTTGATGATCTCCAGGGCCTCGTTGATGACGATGGGGAAGGGGACTTCCTTCAAGTACATCAGCTCGTAGAGGCTCAAGCGCAGCAGGTTCCGGTCCACCACGGCCATGCGGCCGATCTTCCAGTGCTCTGCATAGCGCTGGAGCACCACGTCAATCTCATCCATCTGCCCGTGGACGCCGTCCACCAGCCTACGGGCGTAGTAGAAAGCATCCCGGTTGAGATCCTGGATGGCCGAGAAGCCCGCGAAGACCTGGTCCGGCAGGTAGCCATTCATGTCCATGGCGTAGAGCATCTGCAGGGCGTATTCTCGGCCCCGGCGGCGAACACCCATCAGCGTTTCTTCCCGAAGGCGCGGTGGAGGTCCACCAGCTCGATGAGGGCCGCGGCGGCTTCCCAGCCCTTGTTGCCCATCTTGGTGCCGGCCCGCTCGATGGCCTGGTCCACGCTGTCCACGGTGAGGATGCCGAACACCATGGGGACGCCGGTCTGCAGCGCCACCTGGGCGGTGCCCTTGGTGACCTCGGCGGCGATCATCTCGAAGTGCGGCGTGCCCCCGCGGATGACGCAACCCAGGGTGATGATGCCCGCGTACTTGCCGGATTTGGCCGCCAGCAGCGCCATCTGGGGCAGCTCGAAACAGCCGGGCACTTTGATGAGATCGTATTGGGACTCGGAGCCTCCATGGCGGAGGAGGCAATCCGTGGCGCCGCCAATGAGCCGGTCCACGATGAAGTCGTTCCACCGTGCGGCCACCAGGGCGAAGCGATCGCCCTTGTCCACGCGCAACTGGCCCTCAAAGATCCCCATAGGTACCCCCCTCAAGGTGGTCGGAACCGATGAGACTATCACAAATGATCGGCAATCTGAATGGCTCATACAGCCTTAGTCCCAAAATCTTTGCCTGTCTTGCTCGGCAGTATTTGCGATTGCCGATTGCCGATTTGCGATTGGGGCCTGATGGGCGTTGGCATCTCCAATCGAAAATCGACAATTGAAAATCGACAATTGAATTGCTCAGAGTGCACTCAGCTACGCTTTGCCTGATAACTGTGACTTCGATTCGCGGCCCCTCGGGATAAACTGGAGCGTTTCGCTATCTGGAGAGCGCCATGGCCGTGATTGAATCCACCCCCGCCTTCGTGAAATCCGTCTATGAAAAGATGGATGCGAACTTGAAGGTCGTGCGGCAGCGGCTGAATCGCCCCCTTTCACTGGCGGAAAAGATCGTGTATGGCCACCTCGACAACGCCGCGGAGCAGGAGATCGTTCGCGGGAAATCCTACCTGGACCTCCGCCCCGACCGCGTGGCCATGCAGGATGCCACGGCGCAAATGGCGCTGCTGCAGTTCATGAGCTCGGGCCTGCCCCAGGCCGCGGTTCCCTCCACCGTCCATTGCGACCACCTGATCCAGGCGGAAGTGGGCAGCGACAAGGATCTGGCCCGGGCCAACACGGAGAACAAGGAGGTCTACGACTTCCTTGCGAGCGTCTGCAACAAGTTCGGCCTGGGCTTCTGGAAACCCGGCAGCGGCATCATCCATCAGGTGGTGCTGGAGAACTACGCTTTCCCGGGCGGCATGATGATCGGCACCGATTCCCACACGCCCAACGCCGGGGGCCTGGGCATGGTCGCCATCGGCGTCGGCGGCGCGGACGCCGTGGACGTGATGGCGGGCCTTTCCTGGGAGCTGAAGGCGCCGAAACTCATCGGCGTGAAGCTCACTGGCCAGCTCAACGGCTGGACCAGCCCCAAGGACGTGATCCTCAAGCTGGCGGGCATCCTGACGGTCAAGGGCGGCACCGGCGCCATCGTCGAATACTTTGGCGACGGCGTGGATTCCATCTCCTGCACGGGCATGGGCACCATCTGCAACATGGGCGCCGAGATAGGCGCCACCACGAGCCTGTTCCCGTTCAACCGCAGCATGTCCAAATACCTCCGGGCCACCAGCCGCGTGGCCATCGCCGAGCTGGCCGAGGCCTTTGCCGGAAACCTGAAGGCCGATGAAGGGGCCGAATACGACCAGATCGTCGAGATCGACCTGAATACTCTGGAGCCCCACATCAACGGCCCCTTCACGCCGGATCTCGCCTGGCCGCTGTCGAAATTCGCCGACGCCGTGCGCGAAAAAGGTTATCCCGAAGAATTGAAAGTCGGCCTCATCGGCTCCTGCACCAATTCCAGCTACGAGGACATGGAGCGCGCCGCCAGCGTGGCGCGCCAGGCCCTGGACCACGGCTTGAAAGCGAAAAGCGAATTCACCATTTCCCCTGGCTCCGAGCAGATCCGCGCCACCATCGCGCGGGATGGCCAGATGGCCACCTTCACGGCCGTCGGCGGCGTGGTCATGGCCAACGCCTGCGGCCCCTGCATCGGCCAGTGGAAGCGCCACGACATCCAGAAGGGCGACAAAAACTCCATCATCACGAGCTTCAACCGCAACTTCGTCGCCCGCAATGACAGCAATCCCGAGACCCATGCCTTCGTGGCGTCGCCCGAAATCGTCACGGCCCTCGCCATCGCGGGACGCCTGACTTTCAATCCCATGACCGACGAACTCAAGGGCGCTGATGGGACCGCATTCAAATTGAATGCGCCCACCGGCGACCAACTGCCACGCCGAGCCTTTGATCCCGGCGCCAACACCTATCAGGCCCCGGCCGCGGATGGCTCCAAGGTCTCGGTGGCGGTGGCCCCGGACAGCGACCGCTTGCAATTGCTGGCCCCCTTCAAGCCCTGGGAGGGCACGGATCTGCTGGACCTGCAGCTACTCATCAAGGCCAAGGGCAAGTGCACGACGGACCACATCTCCATGGCGGGTCCCTGGCTGAAATTCCGCGGCCACTTGGACAACATCTCCAACAACCTGCTCATCGGCGCCATCAATTTCGCCAATGGACTAGCCAACACCGTGAAGAACCAGCTCACGGGCGAATACGGCGCCGTGCCCGCCACGGCCCGGGCCTACAAGGCCGCGGGCCAGGGCTGGGTGGTGGTCGGCGACGAGAACTACGGCGAGGGATCATCCAGGGAACACGCCGCCATGGAACCCCGTTTCCTGGGAGGCCGCGCCATCATCGTGAAGAGCTTCGCGCGCATCCACGAAACCAATTTAAAGAAGCAGGGCATGCTGCCCCTGACCTTCGCCAACCCGGCCGACTACGACAAGATCCAAGAAGACGACCGCCTCAGCATCCTGGGCCTCACGAGCTTCACACCAGGCGTGCCGCTCACGCTGGTGGCCAAGCACAAGGACGGGTCGGAAGATAAGATCACGCTGAACCACACTTTCAACGAGGGTCAGATCGAGTGGTTCAAGGCGGGGTCGGCCCTCAATCTCATGGGCCAGACCAAGAAGTAACTGGTACCTTCTTCGCCAAAAAGGGCCCCGCCGGGGCCCTTTTACATTCTTTGATTTCATGGGAGTCAAGGCAGCGGGCCAGCCTCGGGACTCATGGCTCATTCTCTGTCAAGGCCCGATACCATTCACTTTGGAGAAAAAGTAGCCACGAAGAGACGCAGCGCAGCCTTAAGCCGCAACCAAAACAGGGTCCAGCCTTGGCCGGGCTGAGTGGATCAAAGACGGCTCGCGATCTTGAAGCATCGAATCCCGCA
>JAJYMZ010000297.1 GCA_021786615.1 Acidobacteriota bacterium | reverse complement strand
TTCCTGCTGAGAATGCCGCGGGCTATGACGCCACCTCGGTGCTGAAAGCGGCCAAGAATCTCCATGGCAAGGTTCTGCTATTCCATGGAACGCTGGATGACAACGTGCATCCGCAGAACACCATCCAGTTCCTGGATGCCCTGCAGAAGGCCGATTTCACCGCGGACACGGTGCTGCTGCCGGGCTCCTCCCACGGTCCCAGCGCCCCTCAGCACGTCTACGCCGTCATGCAGGCCAGGTGGGATTTCATTCAGAAGAATTTGTGAACACGCTTTTGACCCATACTAGATTTTTCTGGATCAACCCATGAACCTGCTTCCGCTGGCCCTCCAAGCCGACCCTGTGACATTTGGCGCATTCACGCCCCTGCTGGTGGCGATCGCCTTTTGGGTGGGTTTCGTGATTTGGGGCCTTTGGGGCCTACGCAAGCACCCAAAAGGCTTGAACCCGCTCTTTTTCACCGAGATGTGGGAGCGTTTCAGCTATTACGGGATGAGAGCGCTTCTGCTCCTTTACATGACCGCGCCCGCAAGCGCAGGCGGGCTGGGGTTGTCTCTCAAATTCTCAGGCCTCCTCTATGGGATTTATACCTTCTTTGTCTATGCCTTGAGCGTCCCTGGGGGCTGGATCGCAGACCGGTTCCTGGGCTACCGCAAAGCCGTCTTGGTAGGTGGAGTGCTCATCGCATTGGGCGAATTCGCATTGGCTTCGGGCCCGCTGGCACTCTTCTATACCGGTCTTGCGCTGATCGCCATCGGGACTGGTCTTTTGAAAACCAATTGCACCTCGATCGTCGGAATGCTGTATGAGAAGAATGACCCAAGACAGGATGGTGGCTACACCATCTACTACATGGGCATCAACATCGGAGCGCTCATTGCCCCGCTGATCCTCGGCTTCATGGCCCAGGATCCAGTCTTTGTCGCGGCGCTGGGCAAGATTGGTCTGGCATCTGCGAATGGCTGGCGCTGGGCCTTTGGTTTCGCAGGATTGGCAATGGTGGCTGGCCTTATCCAGTACATTTTGCGCCAGGGATCCCTAGGGAATGTCGGCATCCAACCAGGCGGAGTCTCCGAACACGGGGTGCAGATCATCCACGAGCCTCTCACCCAGGAGGAACGCAGCCGCATGTGGGTAGTGGTCATCCTGGTCTTCTTCATCATGATTTTCTTCTTCGTCTTCGAGCAGGCCGGCACAACCCTGAACCTCTTCGCCGATGAGCACACGCGATTGAGCCTTCTGGGAATCACAATCCGCTCTACCTGGTTCCAGAGCGTGAACTCCTTCTGGCTTTTGTTCCTGGCGCCAATCTTTAGTTGGCTTTGGATCGTGCTCAAGGAGAAGGAGCCCAGCAGCCCGATCAAGTTCACGCTGGGGCTCTTCTTTGTGGGCGCCGGAATGTTGCTGCTGGTGCTCCCCAGCCTCGCCTACACCGCCAATCCCATCCTGAAGGTGTCGCCGTATTGGCTCATCGGCACCTACGGCCTCCACACCATCGGCGAACTCTGCTTGAGTCCGGTCGGCCTCTCCACGGTCTCGAAACTCGCACCAGCTCGATACTCAGGCGTGATGATGGGTGTTTTCTTCCTGGCCATTGGCATGGGCAACATGCTGGCGGGACTCGCAGGTGGATTCAGCGGGAGCTTGAAGCCCGCCACACTTTTCGGGGGTCTCTTCGCCATCACCACGGTCATGGCGCTGGTCCTGGTGGCTCTGACGCCACGCATCAAGCGCATGATGGGCGGTGTTCATTAAGTCTATTCCACTAGCGAAAGCCCGTTCTTGACTTATGCTGGCCTTCACTCAATGGGTGAAGGACCAAACGTGGGTTTCCAGTCGTGCAGGTGGGTTTGGCTATTCAGGCTTTTCATTTGCCTGATGACGCTGCTGGCGATGCCCACTGCCTTCGCGTGGGCCCAACCCAATCCTGTGTACGACGCGGCCGCGGCGGGCCTGCTGCCCATCCGCGTCTACACCGACAAGGACGGCCTTCCCCAGAATTCCGTGGAAGCCATCCTCTTCGATGCCAAGGACTATCTCTGGATCGCCACCCAGGATGGCGCCGTGCGCTTCAACGGCCGGGACTGGACCACGGTGCCCATGCCCCGGCCCACGGTGTCCACTTGGGTGGTGGCCATGCTCCAGGCCAGAGATGGCAGCATGTGGTTCGGGACGCGCGGAGATGGGGTCCAGCACTGGAAAGATGGCCATTGGACGAGCTTCGGCCCCGCTGAACATTTTCCCGATGGCCAGGTCCTCAGCTTGCTGGAAACCACCGAGGGGAGCCGTTCGGTCATCTGGGCGGGAACCCAGGATCACGGACTCTGGCGCCTTGATGACGGGACCTGGCGTGCCGCGGTGCCGCCCGTTGCCTTCAACACGGCCTTTGAGTTGCTGGAAAGGCGCGGCGCGGACGGCGCCCCAGAGGTCTGGGTGGCTACGGACAAGGGCATCTACCGCCTCCATGAAGGACGATGGACCCATTGGGGGGCCCGCGAGATGGGGCTGCCCAGTTCCATGACGCTTTGCCTGCTCGATTGTGGCAATCGAAGTGGCAACAGGTTCGAGCTGTGGGCGGGAACTGATCATGGGTACTCGGTGTTCGATGGAGCCGTCTGGCACCCCAGGACGGCGGCTCCAGGCCTCACGAGCGCCTATTTCTATCGCCTGGCCCAGACCACGAATTATCTTGGCCAGCCAGAGATCTGGGCCGGCACGGAAGGCGGAGTTTCACGCTTCGAGAAAGGCCGTTGGACCACTTTCGACACACGGAGGGGAATGCCCAGCAACGTGGTGAGATCTCTGACAGCGAGGCAAGCGCCCGGAGGAGCCGCCACACTCTGGATCGGAACCTTCGGTGGCCTGGCGCGGCTGCCGCTCGGGCGCTGGCTCAGCTATACAACCCTTTCCGGGCTGCCGGAAAACGTGGTGTTCGCCCTCCAGGAAATGGCGGATGGGACCATGTGGTTCGGGACCCTTGGGGGCGGTCTCGCCCGGCTCCAGGGCAGTGCCTGGAGCACCCTGGACCGCATCGCGGGCCGACCCGTCACCGCCATCCTGAGCCTGCAGAAAACCAGGGATCCAGGAGGCACCGAGACGCTGTGGGTTGGCACGCGGGGACAGGGCGTCTTCACTCTGAAAGGAGGTGTCTGGAGCGCCTTCCCGCACACCGAACGCTTTCCGGATGGCTGGGTGTACGCGATGCTCCAAACCCGCTCTGCCAGGGGCCGGCCCGTCATGTGGTTCGGCACGCGCCAGGGCCTCGTGCGCGTGGAAGATGATCATTGGAAGATCTATGCCACCGCGGACGGCCTGCCCCATGCCTTCGTGACGGCCCTTCTGGAGTCGCACAACAAGGCTGGAGATCTTGAATTATGGGTGGGCACCCGGGGCGGCGGCGTCGCCTGCTTGGAGGAACGAACAGGCAAGTGGCGCGCCTACCCGGTATCCGAGCAGCTGCCAGGGCTCCGCGTCAGCCACATCCTGGAATGCCGTGGACCCAGAGGAGAGCGGCAGCTCTGGGTCACCACCATGGGCGGGGGGGCCTCCCGGCTGGACTTGGAGCATCCGGAGCGGGGCTGGACCCTGTTCGATACCCAGAGCGATCCCCCCCTGGGCAGCAACACGGTCTACCAGGTGGCGCAGAATGCTTTGGGCCAGCTTTTCTTCACCACCGCCCGTGGCGTCACTCGGTTCCTGCCCACCCGGCCCCCGGCCGGGACTGCTCCCGGTTACACCTCATTCACCTTCACCACTGGCGATGGACTTCCCAGCAATGGCTGCACCCAAGGCTCCTCCACGCTGGATTCCAGGGGCCGGTTCTGGACGGGCACGGTGCTGGGGGCGGCGATGTTCGATCACAGCCAGGTGGTGGAGGACCACACGGCCAAGCCGCTCCTGCTGGAATCCGCGCGCCTCATGGGCCAGGCCAAGCCTCTGTTTGAAGGTGCTTCCCTGGCCCACGACCAGAACCACCTGCGCTTCGACTACGCGCTGTTGAGCTATTTCCGGGAAGGTGACACGGTCTTCCGCACACAGATGGAAGGGCTGGATGCCGCTCCCTCGGACTGGGTGCGGGACACGAAGATGAGCTATCCGACGCTGCCAGGAGGCCACTACGTGTTCAAAGTGTGGGGCAAAGACTACGCGGGGAATATGAGCGGCCCCGTCCTGTTTCCCTTCAGCATCCGCAGCGCGCCCTGGTTGACCTGGTGGGCCTATGGGGGCTACCTCCTGCTGCTGGGGGGCGGCATATGGTTCTTCCTCAAAGCCCGGCTGAAACATTTGAAAGCCCAGAAGGCAGAGCTGGAAGCCCTCGTGGAAGCCCGCACCCATGAGCTGGCGGAGGCCCGGGACGAGGCCATGAGGGCCACGCGCCTGAAATCCGATTTCCTGGCCACCATGAGCCATGAGATCCGCACCCCCATGAACGGCATCATCGGCATGTCCGGCCTGCTGCTGGATTCGGGCCTGACGCCTCTGCAGCGGGACTACGCCGAGACGCTCCATCATTCCGCGGACAACCTGCTGGACATCCTCAACGACATCCTGGATTTCTCCAAGATCGAGGCTGGGAAGGTGCTCCTGGAATCAGTGCCCTTCAGCTTGCGGGATTCCATCGAGGACATCCTGGGCCTGCTCTGTGAATCCGCCCAGGCCAAGGGACTGGAACTCTGTTCCCTCATCCCGCCGGAAGTCCCAGACGCCCTGGTGGGGGACCCCGGCAGGCTGCGCCAGATCCTCGCCAATCTTTTGAGCAACGCCATCAAGTTCACC
>JAJYMZ010000176.1 GCA_021786615.1 Acidobacteriota bacterium | reverse complement strand
CGATCTGCGAGGAAGACATGGAAGGAACCACGATACCTTTCAAGATTGACTGGTCCAGTAAAAGTAAGTTAAGAGGTCCCGGTGAACAGTCACTAGGGCTTCTGGTGCGCCACTTGAGAGATCGCCTAGCGCCCAAAGCTCAAGGCATATCCATCAGTTACGTGGATGACCGCCACATGCGAAAGCTCAATAGGGAGCATCGTGGAATCAATCTCACTACCGATGTTTTAAGCTTTCCCGCCGAGCCAGAAGCAGGGGCTTATCCCCATCTTGGAGATCTCGTCATCTGCTTGCCTGTGGCGGAAAAGATGGCCCAGAAGCTTGGGGTTTCCCGCCGTCGTGAAGTGGAGACGCTGGTGATCCATGGTTTTCTCCATTTGTGCGGGCATGATCACGAAAAAGATAAAGGCGAGATGCTCGCCTTGCAGGGGCAATTGGAGAGGGAATTCCTGGAGGTCGAACCCCTTCCCATGAGCCTCAAGCGTGGCCGTAAACCTGGCAGCAAGATCAAAGTCCTTAAAGATGGAACGCGCGTCGTGGTGACTGGCCGCGCCGCTGGCGCGTTGAAGCGGGTCATCAAACCCAAAAAATTGAAAACAAAAAAATCCAAGGCTGCGGCCGCGGATCCCTCGATTCCCAAACGCGGGCCTGGCCGCCCCCGGAAGGACCCCGCCGCCAGCGCCGCGGCTACGCCCCCGCGCCGGAACACGCGCCGCAAACGCACACCCAAACCCCGGAGTGGCGTCATCTGCTGAAGGATCAATGATGGCTCCCGGTGGGCCATCGCGATACCATGGCTCTTTGGCCTGAATCAGGCCTCCTGCCGGAGCCTTCGTGATCAATCTGCTCTTGAGCCTTGGCGCCGCCGCGGTCTTGGTGATCCTCACGATCCTGTTGAGAATCACGCCGTGGATCGGCGCGCCCATGGGCCTGGCGGCGGGCGTGGGCCTTTTCATCTTCCTGGGCCGCAAGATTCAGCAGGAGCTCGAGAAGATCTTTGGCCGTGCTGGCGAGCTGTTGAAGAAACAGAAATTCGATGGGGCCATCGAGGTGATGCGGGAAGGCTACAAATTCAGCGCCAGGCAATTCATGGTCAAGGGTTCCATTGATGGCCAGATCGGCGTGGTGCAGTACCTCCGCCAGAAGAACGAGGAGGCCGAGCCTCTGCTGCGCACCGCGTCCATGCAGCACTACATTGCCAAGGCTATGCTTGGGATTCTCCAATGGAAGCGTGGCGAGAAGAAGAAGGCGAGGGAGACCTTCGAGCTGGCCCTGAAGACGGGCAAGAAGGAAAGCCTGCTCTACGCCGTGTACGCCTACGTC
This sequence comes from Acidobacteriota bacterium, assembly GCA_021786615.1. Lineage (GTDB taxonomy): Bacteria > Acidobacteriota > Holophagae > Holophagales > Holophagaceae > JANXPB01. The sequence goes on along the minus strand of JAJYMZ010000176.1, from coordinate 3,466 downwards.
CTGCTGGAAATGGGCGACCGCGCCAAGGCCATCGAAGTGCTGAACAAGGGCCTCGGCATCTGCAAGGGCGATGAGCGCTTGCTGAGCAACCGCACACTCCTGCAGAACAACAAGCCCATGAAGATGAAAGTCTATGGCGAACAGTGGTACCAGTTCATGCTGGAGCGCCCCATGATGCGCGTGGAACCGCCACCCTACGCCCGGGTTTCACGACGCTCGGTTCGGGGATGAAAAAGCTTGAAGTACCGGTCCTGAATCACAACCTTTCGCGCTCATTGAAAAAACATCCAAGATTCGAGATTTAATATCCAAAGGAGTTCCGATGTCCGGCCACAGCAAATGGTCCACCATCAAGCACAAGAAGGGCGCCGCCGATGCCAAGCGAGGCAAGGTCTTCACCCGGATCCTCAAGGAGATCACCGTCGCCGCGCGATTGGGCGGTGGCGATGTGGCCAGCAATCCCCGCCTGCGCCTGGCCGTGGACACCGCCAAGGGCGCCAACATGCCCAAGGAGAATTGGGAGCGCGCCATCAAGAAGGGCACCGGCGAGCTGGAAGGCGTCACTTACGAGGAAGTGCAATACGAAGGCTACGGACCCGGAGGCGTGGCCATCATCATCGAGGCCGTGACGGACAACAAGAACCGCACCACGCCTGAGATCCGCAGCTGTTTCACAAAGTTCGGCAGCGAGCTGGGCGCCATGAATTCCGTGGCCTACTTGTTCACCAAGCAAGGCCAGATCGTGGTGGACGCCGGAGTCTCCGAGGACAAGGTCATGGAAGTGGCGCTGGAAGCCGGTGCCGACGATGTGCAGGACCAGGGCGGTGCCTGGATCATCACCACCAGCCCCGAGGCCTTCCAGACCGTCAAGGACGCCGTGGACGCGGCCAAGCTGCCGGTGCTCGAAGCCCAGATCATCAAGGCCGCCGCCAACGAGATCCACCTGGAAGGCCCCAAACTCAGCAGTTTCCTCAAGCTCCTGGACGCCCTGGAAGACAACGACGACACCCAGAACGTCTGGCACAACGCGGATTACGAAGAGGCGGAGGAATAGGCGCAGTAGCGCCTCGTGCCCGTGCCTGGAAGCTATCGGAGGCGAAATCGGTTCGCCTTTCTTCTCTGCGTGCTCCTCGCCTGTCTATTCCCAAGCTGTGACCGCCGCCAGCCCAAGAAACCGCTCCAGGAACCCGCCAGACCCGCTCCTGCGGCCGAAAAGACGAAGCAAGTCCCCCGCTTCCGCAGCTACCAGATCACTACGGTGAAGGAGCTGCTGCAGCTCCGTGAATCTTTGGGGGCGCGACGGTTCGATGAAGCGCTGAAGCTCAACCGCATAGATCTCCGCCATGCGAGGCAGGGGGATAGCCTGGTGGTGCCCGTCTCCAACGAGAGCTGGCTTGACCTTTCGCCCTTCCCGAAAACCTGGAAAGGCCTCGAGGACCAGCCCAAGCTCATCGCGGTTTCCTTGCGTCTTCAGGCTTGGGCCGCCTATGAGGAGGGCCAGTTGGTCCGCTGGGGACCCGTGTCCTCGGGCCGCGAGGCCAGCCCGACCTTCACGGGGCTGTACCACACCAATTGGTGCCAGAAGGAGCGTCGCAGCACCTTCAACGATGAGTGGCTGCTGAAGTGGTACATCAACCTGGACAACGGGAATGGGATCTCTTTCCACCAGTACGAGCTGCCCGGCTACCCTGACAGCCACGCCTGCGTCCGACTGGCCGCCGATGACAGTGAGTGGATCTACTACTGGTGCCGATCCTGGGTGCTGTCGCCGGACGAACGCATGGTACTCCGCGAGGGAACGCCCGTAGTCGTCTTCGGGGACTACGCCTGGGCCGACCCACGCCCCTGGACCCAGGTTATCGAATCACCATCCCTCGCCCAATTGACTCCGAAGGAACTTGCCGAAGCTCTCCGCATGCTCGAAGGCAAGACTGTTATCCGATGATGCCCGGCGGAAAGCCGCAGCTCAGCCTGAACCGCGCGATGCTGGGATGGACGCTGCCATCGGCCCTCCGGATGATCAGCGGCTTGTCAAACCCCGGCAACTCGGGATGATGGCGGAATGACTCCGGCAGATCCGCCGCGCGGCTCCCGGCGAAAAGGCCTACGCCGTAAGGATCGCCCTCCTTGAAAACCACATCCTGCCGGTGCAGCAGCACCAGGCCCGCATCGCGGTAGGCCGCCTCGGCGCGGGGGATCTGGTCCAGGGGAAACACGCAGGCGAAGACGCCGCCGGGCCCCAGCAGTTTTCCGGCGGCTTTCGCATAGTCGCTGATGTCACCGCGTACCTCCAATCGCGCGGGCACTGCCTGCGGGTGTTCTGCTTTTACGCGCGTGCCCACGGGCCAATAGGGTGGTGATCCCAGCACGAGATCGAAGGGCGCGAATTCGAGCAGGGTATCTTCCCGCAGATCGCCCTGGTGGATGAGGTAGCGGTCTTCCAGCCCGTTGTAGCGGGCGCTTTTCCGGGCGAGACGCACGCTGATTTCCTGGGCTTCCACAGTGTGGATGGTGGCGCCAGGGCAGCGCCAGGCTGCCACCATGCCCACGCTGCCGATGCCTGATCCCAGGTCCGCGATGCGCTCGGGCCTGGGGCACCAGCGCGTTCCGAACCACGCGGTGAGCAGGTCATCGGTGCTGAAGCGGTGCCCCTTTTCGTATTGAAACATGCGGAAGTGCCCGCAAAGGTAGTCCAGGGTTTCGCCCTCTTCGGGTTCCATTCCGCCCGGTGGCATAGGGCCTGGGCGTGTCCAGCCCTTGTAGGATGACTCACTCATCGCTGGATTCTATGTCGTTCATGTCAGGTGGGATGGGTGGGATTGCATCCACCTCGTGTTCGCCGTCAAATAGCGAACCTTCGGGCATGGGCTGTTCAAGCTGGGCCAAGGCCTGGGCCTCCAGGTTGCCCTCGCCGAAATCCCCCAGGTGCGGAAGGTCCGCGAGGCTCTGGAGGCCGAAGTGCAGCAGGAATTTTTGCGTGGTGACGTACATCATGGGCCGTCCCACCACGGATTTTCGGCCCGCGATTTCCACCAGCTCGCGTTCCAGCAGGCTTTTGAGCTGGTTGGTGGAGGCCGTGATGCCGCGGAGTTCGTTGATTTCAGGGCTCGTGACCGGTTGGCGATAGGCGATGATGGCGAGGGTTTCGATCTGGGCGGGCGTCAACTTCCCGCTGCGGATGGTGGTGACGAGCTTGCTTACCAAAGCTGTATATTCGGGCGCCGTGGCGAGCCTCCAGCCTCCGCCCACCTCCAGCAGGCGCGACCCCCGCGGCGGTTGCAAGCGATCAGAAAGCATTTCCAGACCCTGCCGGATGGCGCCTTCGCCGAGGCCCGTCATCTCGCGCAGCCTGGCGAGATCCAGGACCTCGCCACTGGCCAGCAGCAGCGCTTCCAGCGCGCCCGGGAGATCGCCGCCGTTCTCAAATAGAGGTTCCTGGTGGAAGAGATCGTCCGTCATTCAAAAG